>JAZSAO010000340.1:0-7557 GCA_045601945.1 Faecousia sp.
TCGCCGCTTAATGCCCAACAGACCGACAACCTCCTGTCAAGGCCGGCGGTCGATGGTTGGGATTGCTGACTCATTTACACCATCATAGAATAAAGCCGAAAAACCCGTAAACAAATTTGCCAACTCCTACTTGACACATACGGATATGGATGCTTAAGGATTTCCCATTGCAAACCTACGGGACTTGTGGTATAATATCCCCATAGAATCTATCCCCAACAGGGCTATGGGCCATTGACCCATCTGAAATATCATTATTATGCGCCCATAACTTAGCCACAAGTTATGGGCGTATTTTGTCTTTATAGAGGAGTCATACAATGAGTAAACGAATCAAGCTGATCCTGACGATTGCAGCACTTGCGGTTGCTTTCGTTATAGCCTTCCAAGCATTTACCATTCATAACATGAAGAAAGCCCAAGAAGAACAATTCCGCTCTCACATAGCCCTTGCCGCACAGAGCTTCGGAACGTATAAAGCAACCGGATATGATTTCATGTACGAGGACGCTCTTATGGAGCTTCACTCCGCATCAAGTGTTGCCCTCTTGCTGGATAAAGATAATGCCTATTAATCCTGAATTTGACAAACGATAAGGTATGGAGGTAAGTCACAATGGATTGTGTATTCTGCAAAATAGTAAGTGGAGCCATCCCCGGTTTCATAGTGTATGAGGATGAGCATACATTGGTCTTCATGGACATTGCTAAGGATGTGGATGGCCACATGGTTGCAATACCCAAGAAGCATGTGAAATGCATTCTCGATTGCGATGCAGAAACGCTATTTCACTTGATGGAAACGGTTAAAAAGGTCTCCAATCACTGTATTGACAATTGCGGGTATGATGGTGTGAACCTGCTGAACGCAAGCGATGAAAGTGCAGGTCAGTCCGTGCCGCATTTCCATATCCATATCATCCCAAGGAAAAGTGGCGACGGCATTGACGCTTGGCCCAAATTCGATGGAGCGAACTACGAGATAGAGGCCCTCTTCCGGAAACTTAGAATTCGATAAATCCCAATCTGACAAATAGTGTGATTGTATGAAGAAAACGAATAAGGAGAATTGTTATGAAAAAACGGATTGCATGTGCCTTGGTTTTGATTGTCATGTTCGGACTGGTTGCATGTGGCGGTCGAGCCGGCAAGGATTTTGACAAACCGGATGATCTATACACATTCGATGCCAAGATATTGGAAATTCACGACAGCTACTTCCTCGTAAAGCCGGATGCAGGGACGCAGGAAGCCAACTGTTCCGATAAAATCAAGGTATCCACCCAAAATGCCGACCGATCCATTGATTGGCAGGTAGGTGATTTGGTTCGCATCACCTATAACGGTCAAATTCAGGAGCTTTACCCTGCAATTTTACCACAAGTGTATAAAGTTGAGAAAGGATATACGTAAATGATGCGGAAGACAATAAAAACCATATCCATTCTAAGTTCACCCCTATTGTTATTCGCAATTTTGGTTATCCCATATCAGTTGGTAAATCAGCGATTTATTGTGGATTGGCTCGGCTGTGGGTGTCCGGTGTTGGATGATGCAGGAAATATGGTGCATAACTACTTTAACGCCAACGATTTTACTCGATTATTTTGGCTGTTTATTACTCTCTGTGTAACGGGGATCGCGGTATTTCTGTCCAAGAGAATCCCTCGTGAAAAGCTGTGGCTTAGAATCCTTTACATCATAGGGATGTTGGTAATTTCACTGTTTATCTCCTATCAATTCATTCAAATGATGCTTTGGAGCTGAGGACATTGCATAATACCATTTGACAAAGGAGTGTAATTGCATGAAAAAGCTATTATTGCTTCTGTGGATCACATTTAGCATTTTAACCATCGCAGGTGCGATCTATGTCATAGTCTCCGGTGGAACGGTTAACGCAGGGTATGCAGTCGTGCCTATGGTCATAGCCTTGGTTTCTGCATCCGGATACAGAACCTATCGTTCCGGAAATACCGAAAAATAATCATCACGTTGACAGAAGCAGGCCTTTCGGGTTCTGCTTCTGTTTCGTCGTCAGCCCAAATTAGGGAAAAATATTTATTTTTGCGAAGTTTGTCTTTTTTGTAGCTTTTCCATTGTCTATATAAGTGAGAGCTCTTAATACCCACGAAGGAGGGATGTTGTGTCGAACCATTGCTTTGAATCCATTGTAGAAGCCTATCAGAAGCAGATGTATTTCGTTGCCCTACACATCCTACATAACCACCACGATGCCGAAGATGCGGTGCAGACTGCCCTACTGCGGATATCCTGTCAGACAGATAACCTACCACAGAATGAGCAGGCTCTCAGAGCCTATGTACTGACTGCGGCAAAACATGCTGCCCTGAATCTTCTGCCCAAACAGCTAAAGGATGCAGACCTGGACAACGTCATTGCTATCAGCACCGAAGATTTGTTTGAATCCATCGTCGCTTCGCAGGAGTATGACAGGCTTCTGGCCGCTATCAAAAGTCTGCCTCCCACCTATCGCAGTGTGCTCATGCTCCGTTATGTACAGCAACTGGAAACAAAGGAGATTGCCAAGCTGTTAGACCGTCCCCGAGGCACCGTACAGAAGCAGATCGCCCGTGCCAAGGCTCTGCTGGTATTGATTTATCAAAAAGGAGAGTGAACCCAAATGACGCCCTTTGAAAAAGCCTTACTCCAAGCCGTCAACGACGACTTTGCCCATGTTCCCCCTGAGGAGGAACTGGACTTTCCACCCATCACTGTGAAGAAAGCAACCAAGCCAAACACCCTCCGCCGTTGCCTACTGGTTGCCGCAATCTGTATCCTGTTAGTCGGTAGCGTTCTTGCCGCATATAAGTATAACTTAGGCTCCGTTGAAGTCACTGATATCACAGATAGGATCGATCTGCTTATGGGTGAAGATAACGAGAACATCTACTATGAAATCAAATTCTCCGAGGATTTCGTCGATCCGGCTTCTCCCGATGTGATCGAGACCTTCTACCTGCCAACCATAATGGTGGGAGCGGAAACATTGGAAAGACATAATAACACCTACATCAGCAAGGGAGATATAGGTGCTTACCATCCTTTTGGAGTACAGCCCGGCTACGACAACACGAAACCGGAAGATTTCCCCCGGATTCTCGAAGCACCGGATTCTGTATCCTACGGATGGAGACCTTCTGAGCATGTTCATATCGGTTTTAGTCAGTGTTTGACCAAGTGCGTTACCAACGGCACCCTCAAAGGAGTGCACTTGGTATACGAGAATTCCGGTCTCGTTACCTCCTCCTCCGAAACCGTGGAAATCGATGAGTATATCATCTTGACCTTTAATGCGGATTTCACCAAAAAGATGTTTGAAATGGATCCTACCTTCTCTTCCACCGATATTTGGAGAAATTGGTACTGGACAGACGGTGAGTATTTATTCTCCCTGTCCAGCACAGGGCTAACCATGGAGGAGATGACAGATCTGTTCCGCAGTATCAAGGCCGTGAGCAACAAGTATCCCTACTGCAAAGACGAAGCACAACCCGATACCATTCTGGAAAACTATAATCTAATGGAAACACCTGAAAACTGAACCCGCAACTCTAAGAGGGGTGGCAATCGCCATCCCTCCTTTTGCTATTTTGTAAACATTATCAAAACTACCTTGACAACGCAACTCTATTGTGATAGAGTATATGCAGACTCTATTACAATAGAGTCGCTGCAATCAAGGATGCCTATTTATGGATACCATTGGCCGGCATATAATCTACTGACAAATGCCGGAGGAAAGGAGAAAGCATATGAAACACAAAAGTTTTCGCAATTATTATCTGTTTGCTTGTATGGGCGTTTTGATCGTCTCTTATTACCCCTTGTCTATGGGGATTCGTGTCATTACGGACATGATTGCAGAAGGCACCGTAATGAAAGAAAATTATCCCAAATATATTATCCCCTATACCCCCATCAGCATTGCAATCATTCTTGGTATGTTCTGTATGCCCTTGTGTATAAAGCTATTGCGGAAATATGCACTTGCCGGCGGTGCCTGCATTGCAACAGGACTGTTCTTTGCAACGGAATTTCTGTTTGAAAAGAAGGTCGTAGTATCCGCCGCCGAAACCGTGACTAAACTGGAAGATTGGCAAATGTTCATGTGCTATGTCCCACCGGAGGGTTGGGGAGAAACGATTACGACTTATAAAGCCCAAACTCCTGTTGATATTCTTATGGGAGAGTATAACCCTGCATTTAAGCTCCACTTTTATGTGATTTCCGTTGTTTTGACTATTACCGTTTTGAACAGCCTGTACGGCTTCGGTCAAATGATTCTCACCGGGGAAAGAAAACGGCTGAAAGCCCTGATCCTGCAATCTGCGTGCTCTGTCCTATTCCTGGGTCTGTGTATTCTCGCTTGCTTCACAGCCTTTTGGAGAGACGGAAGCCTTCAAGTCGCTCCCCTATCTGCAATCCTCATGACGGTATTCTTCGTTCTTCTGGGTATCACCGTTGGCACATTTGTCAGTTCGTTCTTCTTGGGAAAGAAAAAGACCTTGTCTCTCTGTGCTCCGTCTGTTGTGGCTAGCGTAATGACGCTGCTTATGTATATCGGGGAAATGTGCTTGCTCAACGGACATTTGTACCGTTTTGGCACAGGCTTTCTCTTTAGACCCCTTCCACACGTCGTTTTTGCCCCTGTGGATTTGCTGACAATTCTATCTGCAGGATGCATCACCGCATTCTTATCCGCTGTGCTTAATCGTTCTGCATCACGTTAGACAAGGTTATATGATAATGTGTACTGAACAACGCAAATGTCCTTGAAAGCCAAGGCTTTCAGGACTGTTATGCATTGTTCAAGTGCAAGGGTTTTTGCGGTTTCGCCGCAAAAACCTTGCACCTTTCCGCCGAGTATAAAGATACTCGGTGGAAAAAACACAGTGTATAAAGTCTGCAAACCTATAAAAACGGCTGATAATACTGTTTCTTGATAAAATGGTTAGAAAACCATTTTATCGCAGGATAAATATCCTGCACCGCCTTAGGCGGAAGAAACAGTATTATAGGTCCCCACAGCATGGCTGTGGGGAGCAAGTCGCAAGAGCGACTTGTTCAGCAGACATTATGATAGATGAAATTCGTTTGAGGAGGACTGTTTATGGATACGCCTAAAATTTTTGAAAGTGAATACCGTTTTTGCCTGATCCTGTGGGAGAACGAGCCGATCAAGAGCGGAAAGCTGGTGGAACTGTGCAAGGAGCGTTTAGGTTGGAAACCTACCACCACCTATACTGTCATCAAGAAGCTGTCGGAGCGTGGTGTGCTGAAGAACGAGAACACCGTGGTCACCTCCCTTGTGAGTAAGGATCAGGTACAGGCATCGGAACTGAACGAAATGGTGGATAAGACCTTTGAAGGGTCTCTGCCCGCCTTTATTGCCGCCTTTACCAAGCATAGAAAAATCCCACACGCCGAGATCGATGCCGTACAGGAGATGATCGACCGTTACCGGAAAGGAGGAACTCCATGAGCAATCTGTTCTTATCTATCCTAAACATGAGCATTGCCGCAAGCTGGATCGTCCTTGCGGTCTTGCTTCTGCGGTTTGTCTTAAAGAAGGCGCCCAAGTGGATCACAGTACTCCTTTGGGCAGTAGTTGCCATTCGGCTGATCTGCCCCTTTGCCATTGAGAGTAAAGTGAGTCTGATCCCCAGTGCCCAGACTGTTTCTCCCGGCATTATGATGGATACGGTTCCTCAAATCTACACCGGGATCCCTTTTGTAAATAACAGCATCAACCCCATTATCGGGGAGAACTTCGCGCCCAATCCGGGAGACAGTATCAACCCCTTGCAGGTCTGGATCCCCGTGGCCTCTGTGCTTTGGGGAATCGGTATTCTTGCCTTGGTGCTCTATGGGATCATGAGCTTTCTCCGGGTGAAAAAGAAAGTCTCCACAGCGGTCCTGCTCCGGGACAACATTTATCAGAGTGAAAACGTTGCTTCTCCCTTTGTTTTGGGGATGATTCGCCCCAAGATCTATCTGCCCTTTGCTATGACGGGCTCGGAAATGCTCCATGTGATCGCCCATGAAGAAGCCCACATTCGCAGGAAAGATCATTGGTGGAAGCCTCTTGGCTTTGCCATTCTCACCCTCCATTGGTTCAATCCTCTCTTGTGGCTTGCCTATGTGCTTCTGTGTCGAGATATCGAAATGGCTTGTGATGAAAAGGTTGTAAAAAGCCTAAACACAGAGGAACGGGCAGACTACTCCCAAGCTCTGCTCAATTGCAGTGTAGGCAGAAGAATGATCGCCTCCTGCCCCCTTGCCTTCGGTGAGGTGGGAGTGAAAGACAGAGTGAAATCCGTACTCAGCTACAAAAAGCCCGCCTTTTGGATCTTGGCAGCGGGAATTGTGGCAAGTATTGTTTTGGCTGTCTGCTTCCTCACAAATCCCAAACCCGGGAAGCTGGGCACCTTGGAAAACCTTGAGTTTATTTCCTTGACGGACCGAACCGAAAACACGGCCTGTGTTTGGGTTTCCGACGGCTTCAGCTATGAGCGTGTGGGTGCTATCTCTGAGGATCTGTTACGGGATCTTGCCAATTTAAAAACCTCAAAGACAGAGGTCTCCCTCAGCCGCTCCGAGGAGAGGGACAAGAGCCACACCATTATATTGCAATCGGAGAAGCAAGCCGAGCTGTCCGAGAATTCCTATTTAGAGGGCTTGTATATCCACTTCAATTCCGACTTTACCGCCGTTTGGATCAATAATAATGTGAAACCCACCCTCACCTATAAGGTCATTGAACCGGAAAAGGCAAAAGAGGTTTACGGGTATATTGCAAATTACAACATGCAGGAACCTGCCCTGCAGTTCCCTTCCATTTCACCGGATGCAACAGATCTTGCATCCCTGAAAGCAAAATTCCCTGAGTATTTCGATTTAGGCACCTTTAAGGGTTTGGAGGTTTATATTTGGCAGCTGGCAGAAGGCTCCTATTCCTGTGGCGTACTCCCGGGAGTCAATCGGAACTATACCAAAGAAGAGATTTGGGATCTCCATCAAAATCCTGCAAGTTTGGATGAAATGAGAGCCATTATCGATTACTATTTGGCTGAGGGATTGGCGGTCAAGGAGGATATTACCCTTGTTCCCGTAAGCATGCCTCATTCCAGCTACGCATACACCATCGACGATGCCTATAAGGCGAAGCTCAACGAGCTGTTTTGGTCCGGCTTTTCTGACAGTACCACCTTCTACACAGAACCCTTATATTCTTCTTTTATCATTGATGAAGAAATCTTCGATATAGATGGTGACGGAAAAGAAGAGCATTGTTTTATGGGTTACGGCCCTACCTCCGGTATATTCACATTTTCCATCACTGCTTATGAAAATGGAGAACCGGAATATTTCAACATTTTCACCTGTCCTTGGACCACCTTACGCTTTGAAATCACCGAAGAAGGTCAAGGTATATTGGCACGAAAGGATACAGACGAGGAAACCTATCTGACCATGACAGTTGAGGACGGGAATATCGTCATTTTTAGCGACACTCAGGATGTCCTCTATTGG
>JAZSAO010000341.1:0-6618 GCA_045601945.1 Faecousia sp.
ATCCTGCAGGGAGAACGTGTGCGCGTTGTTCCTGTCGACGAGCCCGCTAAGACCACTACTGACCGTCTGATCGAACAGCTTCCCGGTTTGATCGATAAGCTTTCCGATGTCATTGGTGGTCACGTCAACAGCGATAAGACAACCGAGATATAAAATCTGTCAAGTTATTCACAGATGTATATAATCCTTCATCACGGGTATTCTATATTCGGTGATGAACATGAAATATATCTTCAGCAGGGCGGCGGCACTATTACTTGTCGCCGCCGCTTTTAGTCTTACAGTTCGTGCAACTCCAGCTATTTCGGCATCGAGTCATATTTTAATGGACGGAAATACAGGAACGATCCTTTCCGGCAAAAACATCCATCAGCGCTCCCTGATTGCCAGTACCACCAAAATAATGACAGCAGTCATCGTTCTGGAAACCATGGATCCGGATCAAACCATAATGATCCCCAATGAAGCCGTAGGCATAGAGGGTTCCTCTATGTATCTGCAAGAAGGGGAGACCCTTACGATTTCCGATCTGCTTTACGGTATGATGCTTCAATCCGGTAACGATGCCGCAGTTGCATTAGCCATAGGATGTTCCGGATCTGTAACTGATTTTGTGTCTGAAATGAACGAGAAGGCACAGGCGTTATCCTTAAACAATACGCATTTTGAAAACCCCAACGGTTTAGATGGAAAGGAACATTATTCCACAGCCTATGATCTTGGGGTATTAACGGCTTATGCCTTGAAGCTACCCGGTTTCCGCGATATCGTATCCTGTAAAGAGATCCGGATCGGTAATCGGTTCCTTCGGAATCATAATCGACTTCTTCGTATGGATCAAGAAATCATTGGCGTTAAAACAGGGTATACCAAAGCCGCAGGGCGGATCTTGGTATCCGCTTTGGATTATCATGGCAGAACATTGATTGCCGTAACCATAAACGACGGAAACGACTGGCAGGATCATCTGAACCTTTATGATTACGGTAGATCTTGCTATCAACAACAGCTTCTATTTTCAAAAGGAGCATATTTAGGCCAAATCCCTTTATTGGACGGAGGTCTTGGTGCCATATATGCAAAGGAAGACCTTACTCCATGGATGGCAAAAGGGGAGCATCCGATTTTTAAGATCAAATATCCCATAATAGCCATGGGGACAGAAGGTACCGCTTTTGTGGATGTATATGTGGGAGATCTGCTGTTAGGCAGAATATCTATGGAATGGGAGAGGAAACACTATGGAAAGATTACAAAAGATCATATCTTCCCGGGGAGTTTGCTCCCGTCGAACTGCTGAACAATGGATCAGTGACGGTCGCGTAACACTCAACGACAGGATCGCTGTCTTAGGTGATCAGGCAGGTCCCCATGATCTGATCTTGATCGACGGACAACCATTACCACCTCAGCAGGAATTACTGTACTTGATGCTGCATAAGCCCAGAGGCTATGTTACTACTTTGCGTGACGAAAAGGGGAGACCCACTGTAGCACAGCTTGTAGATTGTGGACAACGCGTATATCCCATTGGCAGACTGGATTATGATTCAGAGGGTCTTCTTTTGTTCACCAATGACGGTGCATTTGCAGATCGTTTGATGCATCCTAAAGGGCAGATCCCGAAAACCTATCTCGTAACGGTACGGGGAGAATTGGACGGGGCGGAGGAACGACTTCGCCGCCCCATTATTCTGGACGGCTATAAGATCCGTAAGCCTATTGTCAAAGAACTGGGCCTGCAGGGTGAAAAGGCCCGATTCTCCATTACGATATTCGAAGGCCGCAACCGTCAGATCCGTCGTATGTGCGAGGCTGCAGGTTTGCAGGTTTTACGTCTGTGTCGTATTTGCGAAGGAAGCCTGTCTTTAGGATCCTTGCCTTTAGGAAAATGGAGATATCTTACTAAAGAAGAGGTTGATATGCTTAAAAAGGAGAGTTAATATGGATGAAAATGTATTTCAAACGTTAGAGAATAAACTCTCCTCGTTTTCAAAAGGAAAACAGCAAATTGCTACATATATTTTGGAAAATCTTGATGATGCGGCATTTCAGACCGCAGCCCAAATCGGAAAAGCCGTAAAGATCTCGGAGTCTACCGTTGTTCGATTTGCAGCTGAACTGGGCTATAGAGGATTTCCGGACTTCCAAAAGGCTTTACAGCAAGAACTAAAAGCCCATTTACAAAGTTCCACCTCTGCCGTATCCCTTCGTTCACAAACAGAAGGGGATCCTCTTTCTCCAAACGTTGAGCACCATGGTGGATTTTTCCACCCTTTTTTCCCTGACAACGATGAAACCGTCCTGCATTCTTTTGTGGATACTCTGGATCGTGGTCGCGATCTATATCTTATAGGAAGTACCTTGGGCGAACTGTTGCTTCCTTACTGCGAATATGCCGCCCAAACGGTATTTGATCACGTCTATCTATTCAATCTCGGCTCAAGAGAAAGCCTTATCCGAGAATTAAGTTCCATTCAATCGGGGAACGTGGTCTTGGCTCTTTGCATAGGTGACGTTCCTTCTATAGTTCGGTTCTTTACGGAACAGGCCAAGCTTCAAGGGGCAGATGTTTTGTGGATCACGGATCAGTCTTCGATACACATCAATCGTCTTGCGGATCCTGTTTTGGAGGTTTCCTCCCAAGCGCAAAAGAATCTTCCGGACTTGAGCCAATTTACAGCATTGATCCATAGAATTTTTTCCCTTTTGATCTGTAAAAGAGAAAACGTCTATCAGGATCGGAAACAAAGGATCGAGGATATCAAATATGCATATAACAAGTACGAATCAACCTAACTACGATCTTATCGTTATCGGCGCAGGCGCCGCAGGCCTTTTTGCTGCAGTTACCGCTGCGAAAGGCGGTGCAAAAGTTCTCCTGCTGGAACGAAATGATAGGATCGGTAAAAAACTGGCCATTACCGGCAAAGGTCGCTGTAATGTTACCAACGATACATCAACAGAAGATGTATTAAAAAATATTCCTCGTAATTCTCGTTTTCTATATAGTTCTATCACAGCATTTCCTCCCGAGAGAGTTATGGCTTTCTTTGAGGAAAACGGATGTCCCTTAAAGGTTGAACGGGGGAATCGCGTATTTCCCTTATCCGACAGATCCGCAGATATTATCAGTGTGTTTTCCCGATTGCTGGGCAAACTGCCTATAACGATGAAAAGGGGACGTGTAACCAAGCTTTTGACTGCTGACGAACACATTACCGGTGTAGCAACAGATCGAGGGGAGTATCATGGTTCTAAAGTTCTCCTTGCAAGCGGCGGAGCCTCTTATCCTTTAACCGGTTCCACAGGAGATGGTTTTTCTCTTGCTGCTGATTTAGGACATACAGTGATCCCACCTACGGGTTCATTGGTACCTTTGATCAGCAATCAGGAATGCGCCGCAATGCAAGGCTTGTCTCTACGCAATACAGAATTAAAGCTGTTGGATAAAAAGGGGAAGGTTGTATTTAAGGATTTCGGAGAATTGTTGTTTACCCACTTTGGTATCTCCGGCCCTATGGCATTGTCCGCATCGGCTCACTTGAAAGACGGACAGAGTTATGAAATATCCTTAGATCTTAAACCGGCTTTGGACGAGGGGAAGCTGGATTCCCGTTTTCTCCGAGATTTAGAAAAGTATTCCAATCGTAGTATGGAAAACGCCTTGGCAGATCTATATCCGCAATCGATGATCCCTGTAATCCTTAAAATGGCGGGGATCAGCCCGGAACTGAAAGCCCATTCTCTCACGAAACCACAGAGAAGAGAACTACTTCAACATACGAAATCAATGCGCTTTCCCATTCTCGGAACTCGTCCTGTAGAAGAAGCCATTATTACACGCGGCGGCATATCCGTAAAAGAAGTAGATCCTAAAACCATGGAATCTAAAAAAGTGATCGGTCTGTATTTTGCGGGAGAGGTTTTGGATTGCGATGCTTACACCGGTGGATTTAATCTGCAGATTGCATGGTCTACTGCCTACGCCGCAGCGCAGGCGTGTTTAGCAGATATGCTAACGAACGAGACGTAGTCATCGTGTACTTTATCCTAAATCCTAACAATTTATGAAATCTCCGGTATTTTGCTGTTGACAAAATGAATTTTGTCGTTTATAATAATACAAGTTTTATGTTGGAGTAGATTTATGACAAAACAAGTTTATTCCGTGGCTATTGACGGCCCGGCCGGAGCCGGAAAGAGCACCATTGCTCGTCGAGCCGCCGCTGATCTTGGCTTTGTGTATATGGATACCGGTGCCATCTATCGCACCGTAGCCTATGCCGTTTTAAAATTTGGCAAGGATCCTTCTAATGTCGAAGCCGTAGCACAATTGTTGCCTTCCATTTCCATAACACCTACTTGGGATCAATTGGGAGTACAGCACATGCTTCTGTGTGGAGAGGATGTTTCTGATTTCATCCGCTCTCCCGAAGTTTCTCAGAATGCTTCAGTAGTAGCAGCAATTCCTGCAGTTCGTGACTTCCTGTTGGAGACACAGCGCTCTGTTGCCCGTGAGTATTCTGTTATTATGGATGGCAGAGACATCGGCACCGTAGTTCTCCCAAATGCTGATATTAAGATTTTCCTTACAGCATCAGCAGAGGTACGCGCAAAACGTCGTTGGCTGGAATTACAGCAAAAAAATGCGCCCGATACCTTCGAGCAGGTTCTGACAGAAATGATCCAACGGGATCGTCGAGACTCTGAGCGAGAGATTGCTCCCTTACGACAAGCTGAGGATGCAGTTTTGCTGGATACCTCCCATATGAATTTAGAAGAAAGTATTTCTGCAGTCATTTCCTTGGTGCGCGAGGCTTGTGGACATGAATGATAACATGGACAAAAAGGCGAATGCTTTCCACTTTGTGTATCACATCCTTGCATTTTTTGCCCGGATTTGCCTGAGAATTTGCCATCCTGTAATTCGCATCAGCGGACGTGAAAATCTCCCGACGGGTGCCGCTGTTCTTTGCGCCAATCACAGTTCCTTTTCAGATCCTGTTTGGATCTTGGCATGGTCTCGGCTTTCCAGATTGCCACGTACAATGGCGAAAAAGGAATTATTCCGTAACCCTGTTTTCAGATGGGTATTTTCTCTCATCGGCGCCTTTCCCGTAGATAGAGAAAAGACAGACATTACCGCGATTAAAACCGCCATGCACACCCTGAAAGACAATAATAAATTGCTCATCTTCCCGGAAGGAACACGCGTTCGTAAAGGGAAAACCTCTCAGCCCCATTCCGGTGCGGTCTTAATCGCACATCGGATGAAAGCCCCCATTGTTCCTGTTTATCTATCTGTTCAAAAAGGTTTATTCCGCCCCATTCGACTCGTCTTCGGAACGCCTTATATGGTTGATTTTGGTGGAGAAAAACCGGATTCTGCTGCATTGGATCAATCCGCTGTTGTTATGATGGATAAGATTTACAGCATGGGACAGCAAAAACGAATTTCGTCTTAATCACGGGGGTGTATTGTGAGTATCACCATTGCAAATACTGCCGGCTTTTGTTACGGCGTTCGCCGCGCAGTTGATCTTGTTCAAAAAGCTGTAGAAGATGGGAAACAAGTATACACTTATGGCCCCATAGCCCATAATCGTCATTTAGTAGCATACTTTGAGGAACGCGGTGTTCGCGTAGAAACGGATGCTTCTAATATTCCTAAAGGTTCCACTGTAGTCATTCGCTCTCATGGTATTCCTCGCAGTAGTTATCTCGCGCTGGAAGAAAGGGGAGTGGAAATTATTGATGCAACTTGCCCTTCCGTGAAGAGAATCCACCAGTTGGTTTCGCAAGCGGAGAGCGAAGGTCGCATTCCCATCATCATCGGCACCCCTACACACCCGGAAATCATTGCTATTGCCGGTTGGTGTCGATCCCCTTTGATTTTCCCCGATGATATTTCCTTGGAAGAATGGCTGAATTCTGACCCCAATCATCGACTTTTGCCTATTACCATGGTCAGCCAAACGACCGGTACGCAAAAATTATGGGAAAATTGCAAAAAAAATATAAAAAAGGTGTGTACAAATTACAAAATATTTGATACAATATGCAAAGCGACGGAAAATCGTCAGACAGAGGCTGCAGACATTGCGGCCAAAGTCGATGTTATGATCGTCGTGGGTGATCAGACCAGTTCCAACAGCAAAAAGCTGGCCCTGATCTGTAGCCGTCACTGTTCCAATGTAATGCTCATAGATAATGGTTCAGACATTGAACCGGAGCAGTTACGGCACTATGATAAAATTGGTATCACAGCGGGCGCTTCAACGCCGGCGTGGATAATAAAGGAGGTCAAAAACACTATGAGCGAAATTAAGAATGTTGATGTTGTTACGGAGGAGAGCTTTGAGGCTTTGCTTGAAAACTCCATCAAGACTTTGAATACAGGAGATAAGGTTCTTGGTACCGTAACCGCAATCGGCAGCACCGAGATTCAGGTGGACCTTGGTACTAAGCACGCCGGCTATATCCCCTATGACGAAGTCAGCGCAGATCCCACTGTTAAGCCCGAAGATATCCTGAAGAAGGGTGACGAGATCGAAGTATTCGTCGTTCACGTCAATGATCAGGAAGGTACTGTCATGCTCAGCCGCAAGAAGCTGG
>JAZSAO010000342.1:0-10652 GCA_045601945.1 Faecousia sp.
GTCTTCCAAAATCCGGATAACCAGATGGTTGCCAATGTGGTAGAAGAAGATGTTGCCTTTGCACCTGAAAACTTAGGTGTCCCTTCTGCCGAGATCCGCGAAAGAGTAGATCGTGCCCTTAAAGCCGTAGGCATGTACGACTACCGTCGTCATGCCCCACATCTCCTCTCCGGAGGGCAAAAGCAACGGGTTGCCATTGCGGGAATCATTGCCATGGAACCGCGATGCATCGTATTGGACGAGCCCACAGCTATGCTGGATCCCCACGGGCGGGAAGAGGTTATGGACACCATCGAACGACTCAATCGAGAACAGGGCATTACTGTGATCTTGATCACTCACCATATGACAGAGGCCATCCGTGCCCAACGAGTCATTGTTATGAGCCAAGGAGCCGTCTTAACGGACGGAACTCCTAAGGAAGTCTTCGTTCAAGTAGAAAAGCTGAAGAACGCCGGTCTTACCGTCCCCGCAACCACCGAACTCATGTTTGAACTAAACAAGATGGGACATAATTTGCCCCTCGATTCCCTTTCCATAGAAGAATGTGCGCAGGCACTTTGCGCTTGGGCAAAGGCTTGACCACACGGGAGGAATAATTTAACACCAATGATTGAAGTAAAAAACCTGACCCACACTTACAGTATCGGCACGCCTTTCGAGCATACTGCCGTAAAAGATATGAGTTTCACTGTAAAACAGGGCGAATTTCTTGGGATCATCGGTCATACCGGCCCCGGAAAATCCACCCTTATGCAGCATCACAATGGTCTGTTGCAGCCCTCTCAGGGAGACATTCTCCTGAACGGTGAAAGCATTTGGAAGGACAAGAAAACAACCCGTGCCGCCCGGTTCCGTGTGGGCTTGGTATTCCAATATCCGGAATATCAGTTATTTGAAGAAACTGTATATAAAGATATCGCCTTCGGTCCCGGTAACATGGGTCTGAAGGAAGACGAGATTCGTCGCAGAGTTCTCCGTGCCGCCCGTTTCGTAGGCTTAAAAGAAGAAACGCTGGAAAAATCCCCCTTTGAATTATCCGGAGGACAGAAACGACGCGTTGCCATTGCAGGTGTGATCGCCATGGAGCCGGAAGTAATTATTTTCGATGAGCCTACTGCAGGACTGGATCCTGCAGGTTGCCGCTCTATATTGGAAAATATTCAGCAATACCGCCGTGCTACAGGGGCTACCGTCTTAATGGTCAGCCATTCCATGGACGATGTTGCCCTCCTTGCAGATCGACTTCTTGTCCTGAACAAGGGCACCATCGAAATGCTGGATACTCCCGCCAAGGTTTTTGCGCACGCACACCGATTGGAAGAGATCGGCCTCACGGTTCCCTATGTCACCGAACTCTTCCTCCATTTAAAGGAACTGGGCCTTCCGGTAGATCCCGCTACCTACACTATGGAAGCCGCCTTGCAACAGCTCCTCGCCTTAAAAGGAGGGGCTAAACTATGCTAAAAGATATTACCTTAGGTCAGTTTTTCCCCGGAAACAGCTTTATTCATCGTTTGGATGCCCGAACAAAGCTGATGGCGGTCATGGTCTATATCGTAGCCCTATTTTTGTGTAAAAGCTATGCTTCCTACGGTCTGGCTTTTCTGTTTCTCATTACAGCCATTTCTGTGTCACGCATCCGTCTAAAATCTCTGTTCAAGGGTTTAAAAACATTACTGATCATTATTATCTTTACCGCCACGATCAATATGCTCTACACCCCCGGAGAGCCTTTAGTCGAATTTTGGATCATTACCGTAACGAAAGAAGGGGTTCGAAATGCCCTGTTCTTGGTTTTGCGGATCATTATGCTCATCAGTGGCACCTTCCTCTTAACC
The DNA here is from genome assembly GCA_045601945.1 of Faecousia sp. GTDB lineage: Bacteria > Bacillota > Clostridia > Oscillospirales > Oscillospiraceae > JAZOXB01. The sequence continues at coordinate 1,842 of JAZSAO010000342.1, forward strand.
TACACCACGTCTCCTATCGATCTGACAGATGGATTGGAAAGTCTTCTCAGCCCCCTAAAAAAACTCCGCTTTCCTGTCCATGAACTGGCTATGATGATGAGCATTGCCCTCCGCTTCATTCCCACTCTTATCGAAGAAACGGATAAGATCATGTCTGCTCAAAAAGCAAGAGGCGCAGACTTTGAGTCCGGCAATATTTTCCGCCGTGCCAAAGCCCTGATCCCAATTCTGATCCCCCTGTTTATCAGTGCCTTCCGCCGTGCAGAAGAATTGGCTACCGCTATGGAAAGTCGCTGTTACCACGGTGGTAAAGGCCGTACAAAAATGAAGCAGCTTCGCTATCACGGCATTGATGCCGTTGCAGGCGCTGTGATCCTCTGCGTTTTAACGGGAATCATTGTGTTGCGTAGCTTCGGACTGTAAAAGGAGAAGTCCCATGCGGAATATCATTCTGTTCTTAAAATACGACGGCTCTGCTTACCACGGCTGGCAGGTTCAAAAAAATGCAATCTCCGTGGCTCAAACCTTAGAAGAAGCGACTGCCCGTGTAGTGGGACATAAGGTCCACATTACAGGCTGTGGCAGAACCGATGCCGGTGTTCATGCCAGAGTTTACGTGGCAAATTTCCGCACAGAATCCCGAATTCCTACCGATCGGATCCCCTATGCCCTCAATACCCATCTTCCCGGAGATATCGTAGTTTTTGACGCAAAAGAAACCCACGAAGGCTTTAATGCCATTGGTTCTTGTGTAAAGAAAGAATATACCTATCAAATCTATAATTCCCACATTCGAGATCCTTTTTATGTGAATCGCGCATGGTTTTATCCCAAGCATCTTGACGAAAGGATCATGCAGGAAGCCGCTTCCGCCTTTGTGGGGACCCATGATTTTGCCGCAGTACGTTCCGTAGGCACAGATGTAAAGTCCACAGTGCGCACAGTCCACCACTTTGAAGTAGAACGGAAGGGAAACCTGATCCTTTGCCGTGTCTGCGCCAATGGTTTCTTGTATAATATGGCCCGCGCCATGACAGGTACCATTGTATATGCCGCAGAAGGAAAAATCGATCCTAAGGAGATCGGCGCCATTTTGGACAGTGGCAATCGTACCGCCGCGGGACCTACAGTGCCTCCCGGAGGTCTGTATATGAGTCAGCTATGGTATGATGACGGATTCGAGACGTTCCACGTCAAATAACGATCATTTTCAATAATTTTAAATCTTTTTCGCTCATTTTATTATAATCACCCCCCGCCTTCCCCCGTCCATATGTATTCGTAGGAGGTAATGTATGAAACCCACCCTTTGTAACCGTTGCAAGAAAAATCTTGCGGTGGTATTTATTACTAAGTTAGAAAACGGCTCTTCCGTCAGCGAAGGTCTCTGTCTCAAATGTGCCAGAGAATTGAAACTTCCTCAGGTTGACGAGATCGTCAGCCGTATGGGACTGTCTGACGAGGATCTGGATACCATCAGTGAAGAAATGTCTGCCATGTTCAGTTCCGGCGACGATGCCGATCCGGAGTCCAACACAGATCCGGATACAGCCCCCGATGAGGAGGATGAAGTCGGCAGTCGAACTGCTACCTTCCCCGGCATGAGTCGTCTATTCGGAAATCTGGGCTTCCCCTCCCCCAAGGCCGAAAACTCCGAGCCTTCTCAGGAGCAAAAGGAATCCCCTACGGATAAGAACAACAGCAAAAAGAACAAGAAAAAAAGTCGGAAATTCTTAGATACCTACTGTTTAAACCTGACCCAAAAGGCTCGAAATAAAGGTTTGGACAAGCTCATCGGCAGAGAAGTGGAGATCGAGCGTGTGGTACAGATCCTGAACCGCCGTCAGAAGAACAATCCCTGTCTCATTGGTGAGCCCGGTGTCGGTAAAACCGCCATTGCCGAGGGTCTTGCCCAGCGAATCGTCGCCGGAGATGTTCCCTTTAAACTCAGAGATAAGGAAGTATATCTCTTAGATCTCACGGCTCTGGTAGCCGGAACCCAGTTCCGTGGACAGTTTGAAAGCCGTGTAAAAAGTCTGATCACAGAAATCAAGGCTTGCGGTAACATCATTCTCGTCATTGATGAAGTACACAGCTTGGTAGGAGCCGGTGACTCCGAAGGCTCCATGAGTGCTGCCAATATTCTAAAACCCGCTCTATCTCGTGGTGAGATCCAAGTCATTGGTGCCACCACCTTTGCAGAGTATCGGAAATACATCGAAAAGGACTCCGCTTTGGAACGTCGCTTCCAGCCTGTCACGGTCTTGGAGCCCTCTATCGAAGAAGCAACCGCCATCATTCGTGGCATTGCCCACTATTACGAAGCTTATCACTCCGTCACCATCTCCCCCGAAATAGCGCGACAAGCCGTTATCCTGTCCGAGCGTTATATTACCGATCGTTTCCTCCCCGATAAAGCCATTGACCTTTTAGACGAAGCCTGTTCCGACCTGAATCTGAAGAGCAAGGAACTTTCTAAACTGGCAGAAAAGAGGAAGGAAAAGGATGATTATGAGTTGGAAGTCAAATTATTGACCGAAGACTCTCAAGAGGAACAGGATTTTGAACGTCTTGCCACCCTCCGTAGCAACATTCTCCGTTTAGACAGTGAGATCGCGACATTAGAAGCCATTCCGTTACCCGTCCTAACCATGGAAAATCTGGCCCGTGTTATTGAGATGTGGACCAAAATTCCTGCAAGCAAAATACAAGCACAAGAATACAAGCAACTGCGCACCATGGAAGAAAACCTCAAAAAACGGATCATCGGTCAAGATGAAGCCGTCCACGCAGTAGCAAGTGCCATTCGTCGCAATCGTGTGGGGATCGCCACTAAGAAGCATCCTGTTTCCTTTATTTTTGTGGGCTCCACCGGTGTTGGCAAAACAGAACTGGTCAAGTGCCTTGCAGACGAGCTGTTTGACTCCGTAGAGTCTCTTGTTCGTTTGGATATGTCGGAATATATGGAACGTCACTCTGTATCCAAACTGATCGGCTCCCCTCCCGGTTATATAGGCTATGACGAGGCCGGTCAGCTTACGGAAAAGATCCGCCGGAAGCCTTATTCTGTTATCCTCTTCGACGAGTTGGAAAAAGCCCATCCCGACGTACTGAATGTCCTGCTCCAAATCCTTGACGACGGTCGCATTACAGATGCACAGGGACGTGTTGTTAACTTTGAAAACACCGTCATCGTCATGACCTCTAACGCAGGCTCTGATCGCCGAGACGGTTCTGTAGGCTTTGGCAGAACTACCTCAGAGCAGAATAAGGAAAAGGCCATGAAGGCTCTGTCCGAGTTCCTCCGACCTGAGTTCATCAACCGCGTAGACGAGATTATTTCCTTCAACCGTCTCAGCGAAGACAACTTCCGTGATATCGCTAAGATCATGCTGGGAGAACTGCAAACCAATCTGGAAGAGCGTGGCATTTCCCTCCGTTGGGATGATTCTATCGTAGATTATCTGGTAAAGAAATCCTACTCTCTGACCTACGGTGCAAGAAATCTCCGCCGTACCATCCAGAAGGATCTGGAAGATCCCATTGCAGAACGGATCATTGACAGCTTTGAAAATCCCATTTCTCAGCTGAAGCTGATGGCAAAAGAGGATAAAGTCGAGGTACTGGCGCTGTGATCAAAGCTGCCTTTTTTGACATTGACGGAACCTTAGTATCTCTAAAAACTAAGGTCTATCCCAAAAGCCTTCCCGATACCATTGCCGCCCTGCGGAAGAAAGGGATCCTATGCTTTGTTGCCACAGGCCGCTCCAAGTTTGAGATTGCCGAAGAAGGTCTTTTAGACGGTATCACCTTTGACGGTTTCCTGACCAATAACGGGCAGGATGCCTACACCCCCGAAGGAGAACTTCTATATGGTACTCCCGTAGATCCTCAAGACGTCTATAAGGTAGTACTGTGATATCCCATTCCCCTTTTCTCAACTGCATCTTCATAAGTTTTGAAAGCATTGCAAGGAGACATAGGACGGGCAACTCTCTTGCAGTGCTTACAGTCGCACTATGTAAGAACCGCCCGTTCTCTGTCCCCTTGTTTGTTTAGGAAGGAGTTTTTATGAAAAAGATAATTGCCATTATTCTTTGTCTTCTGCTGCTCACTGCTTGTAGCAGCAACCCCATTTCCCCTACAGAAACTACCGAAGCTACCCAGACAACCACACCTACGGAAAGCACCGAAGCCCCCATAGAAAGCGATGCACCGGAACTTTTCGTCTTTACCCGTGAGAATTTCCCCAAAATCGATGGTTCTACTTCTCTGGTTCCCCTTGGAGAAGCCATCGCATCCGTTCTTTTGGGTGAGCCCAGAGAGGCCGTTTCCGATCTGATCTCCTTTAACCGTACTACACAGTCTTACCGGAATCTTATGTGGGGCGAATGCGATATCATCATTGCAGCTGAGCCCAGCACCTCTGTTGTAGAGGAAATGAAAGCCAATGCATTCGACTACAAAATGACCCCCATCGCTATGGATGCCCTGATCTTCGTTGTGAACGAAGCAAACCCTGTAAACAACCTGACCACAGAGCAGCTGCAGAAGATCTACTCCGGGGAAATCACCAACTGGAAGGACGTTGGCGGTAATGATGAACCCATTCTGGCATTCCAGCGCAACGCCGAAGCCGGTTCTCAAACACTTATGCAGAAGCTGGTTATGGGAGATATTCCTTTCATGGAAGCCCCCAGTGACGTAATTGTCGGTTCCATGGGCGAACTGATGGAAAGTGTCAAGAACTATGACAATTCCGCCAATGCCATCGGCTATTCTGTCTACTACTATGCCAATGATATGCGTATGGCAGAGGGTCTGAAAATCATCACCATTGACGGTGTTGACCCCAACGCAGACACCATTGCCGCCGGAGAATACCCCCATCTGAACCCCTACTATTCCGCCATTCCCGCAGATACACCCTCCGACACCCCCGCCCACATTTTGTATGATTGGCTCCAAAGCGAAGACGGCAAATATCTCCTGAGCCTTGAAGGCTATGTTCCCGTCAGCGGCTGATTCCCCAAATACATATTTCCTTTATCCTGCTTTGGGATATCCGGTCTCATTCAGGAACGAAATCCCTACAGCAAAGTATGAAAATTGCCGGACATATTGTGATTTTACGATATTAGAGGTGTATTTATGAAAAAGATTATTTGCCTTGCCCTTCTTTTATCTTTACTACTGACAGGCTGTGGCATTCCATCCATAACCCCTGTGACGGAACCTACCGCAGAAACTATGGAAGCATCCCTTAACACGCCGTCGGAATCTATGCCTTCTTCAGAGGCAGACAATTTCCATGTTGGTGTTTATACAGACTTTTCCGTCTATTCAAAAGAGGATGAACCCCTTCCTTCTCCCCTTTATACCGTCTCCAAGGACGCTGCCGATCAGCTTCCTTTTGCTACACCGCGTAATCTATATCCTTATGCCGGGTCTATTTTACGGGATCGGCAGGGATATGATCAAGGCTTCCTCTATGGTCTTGTAGATCGGAACGGAACCCTGATCACGTTGCCCATATACAATAGCATTGATCTCCTCTATAACAATCGCACAAAATCCTATTCCCCCTTCTGGGTCGTACAGAAATACGAAAAAGCAACCGAACAGTGGGAAGACGGAACCTTCTACGACTACCAGCGGACGAAGCACGGACTGGTTTCTATGGACGGCACATTTGTGCTGGATTGTATCTACGATAATATCAGTTTGTACGAAGACCGAATCCTGTGTTCTCGTGATGCTGAAACCACCGGCTCTGTTCCGATTGTAGAAGCCTATGACACAACCGGCATCCTCCGTTTTTCCACAGAAGACCATTCCTTTGATTCTGCCCTATCCGGCAGCTATGCCTCCTACGGTGAGGGGCTCTATATCCTTTCTTTTAAAGACAACAGTCCCGACGCCGAAGCCTATGATACTTGCGACTACTTCGTTGCTGAAGACGGCAAGGTTCTTTATGGACCATATTACAGTGCAAGTCCATTTCACGACGGAATTGCCTCGGTCTCACTGGATTTTAACCAAGTTACATATCTCCGAAGAGACGGTACCCTATTCCCGGAGACCTACGCTTATGCCAATTCTTTTGAAAACGGCTTTGCTATAGTCACCGACGAGCATTGGAACAACGGTCTTATTGACACCAACGGAGATGTATATATTGCCCCTGCCGGAAACATCACCCATACTGTCGATGGAGCATATATCGCATGGGGGCAAGGAGAAGCCGGCGCCCTTCCCACTCGCTGCTATGATGAATACGGCAATTTTCTATGGGAGTCTCAGGAGGAATGGGCCGGAGTCTTGTCCAGAGATCTGATCTACCATAGCACCCAAACCTCCACTACAGTAAAGTCCATCCTTACAGGCAGAGAAATCACCCTGCCTGTAGATGCAGTTGGCGAATATCAGCCCCATGCCGAAGATCCCTATGTGGTTCTATATTCCTTTCAGCCAACGGTCGAAACCTTTACCCACTATATCTTGACGTCGGATTTGGAAATTTTTGCAGAGGTTTCAAGCCCCAATATGTTCCTGTCCGAATCTGTGAATATTATTGGGAAAGACAATTACGGATTCGCTCTCCGGGACGGAAACCAAGTCACCCTCTACGAAAGCCCCAATAACCCCATCGGATCCTATAGCATGCCGAGTTTTCAAGAAGCCTCTCTTTTCCCCGATGGTACTGTTTCCTTCACTTTGGAAAACTATACAGAGTTCTATGACAAGGACGGTAACCTGTTCTTGCGCTATACCTTCGATCCTATGGACGATTGAAGTAGCCTTATGAAAAAATATCTGTTCCCGCTCCTGCTCTTTGGACTTCTCTCAATTCTTACCGCCTGTGGAAAGAAGCCTATGAATCTGCCGGTAAAAGCAGACTTCTCCGCATACGAAAATCGTGAGGAAAACACTTCCCTCTATACTCGCCTTTCTCCGGAGCCCCTTAGGGAGCTTGTTCCCTCGGAGGATTACGGCACCATCTATCCCTTCGTCGGTGGAGAGAAGAATTATCTCTCCGTTACATACGGAGATTTAGCCCATACAAGATACCAATACGGCTTCGTAGATGCCACAGGGCGGATCATTGTGGATCCTGTCTATGACACCGCAGAGCTTCTCCGATCAGAAGATGGCACCGCCCTTCCCTTCTGGGTCATTGGCAAGATTGTCTATGACGAAAACCTCGTAGATTCCTACGCTCTCTGTGCTCTGGCATCCATAGACGGTTCCTATGTGGGACCCTTTGCCTATACCCAATTCCGTGCCTACGAGGATTTTATTCTTGCAGAACTTCCTCTTGATTGGCAGAGTGCTATACGCAACTATCATGTTCTGGATCACACCGGAAGAATCCTTTGGACGACAGAGGATCTGGATGTTCCCAGTAGAATCATGTCCATGTCCTACTGTGGAGAAGGCCTCTTTCATATGGGATTGGTATATACCGACATAGATGACTTCCACTATCGCTACATGGATCTGCAGGGTAATTTCCTCCCCGGTCACTACATAACCGCTGAGAAGTTTTCCGACGGTTGGGCTCCCGTACAGCTTTCTGACCGCAAGTGGACCTATATCGACCCTACCGGGAAGGAAATGGGGCGGTATTTTACCTACTATACCACCTTCCGGAAGGGCTACGCCTTGGTTTCCACAGAGGATGCCTCCCAAATCATCCGGGCAGACGGTAGTGTTGTCCTAACTACTGCCCCTTTCCCCAGAGGCTCAGATCTTTATGTATCCTCCCGCGGACTGTTTGTAGATGCCATAGGCCCCAGTGAAGCCGATAGGTACTACAGCTTTGAAGGAGAGCTTCTCTATGAGACCTCTCGCGGAGATTGGCTCTGGGAGCGAATGCTTTATGTAGATTATTCCCATAACCAAGAGCCCTACCTGTATGACATAGAAAGGGAGCGGAAGATCCCCCTCCCTCCAATAGAAGAAGGCCATACCGCCGAACTTTTCTCCTGTGGTGAGTCTACAGATCCCGTATTCATCATTCGTTATCGGAATTTAGACACCTATGAAGCAGTAGACCGGTATTACTCCGCTGATTTTGAACCATTGGGAGTAAGCCAACCCTATAGGGAATTTGTGGACAAAGCAGGAGTGACACATCTGACTTTGGAGCAGGTAGGGAAGAAAAGGATCTCCTATCCGGTTTTGTCTTCGGCAGAAGGCTTGACTCTCTACGGCTCGGATCACGAAATCTATACCCAATATCCCCTGTCCGATTTCTCCGTAGGGCAAATTTACGACGGAGACTATCTCATTCTGACAGATGACTTCTGCACCAAAATGTACGATTCCCATGGGAATTTGATCTTCTCCTATCCCTTTGCCACCATGATGGATGATTGACAGACTTGACACAGGCATAAAAACATGATACAGTTTAACCGGTGCCCTCTGATGATAATCGAGGGGCACCGGATTCTCTATTTTAACAACTAAGGAGACATATATATGATCAATAAAGAATGGGATTTAACTCCCCTGTATACCGGTTTTGACGATCCTGCTTATGCAAGGGATCTGGAAGCCCTGCAAGCCACTGTAGAAGAGATTCGCGGCATTCCTGCCCTTCAGGGCGCTATGGAGCCTGCAGATTATCTGGTAAAAGCCCTGACTCTGGAAGAAAAGGTCAACGATCTCGGCACCCGTATGGCAAACTATGCAAACCTCCGCAGTTCCACCAACACCCGAGACGGAGAAGCTGTCAGCGCCCTGTCCAAGCTTATGCAGCTGTTCAGCGAATGCTCCGCACCCTCCGCAAGCCTCCAAAGCTAT
>JAZSAO010000343.1:0-5540 GCA_045601945.1 Faecousia sp.
GCAAAGCTGTCTATGATCATTGCCCCCATGTTCCGCGCAAGACTTCCCATTGTCACAGACAAGGTAACCTGCATTTCCACCCCCGGTAAGGACATTGACGTTCTGGTAACCCAAGGGGGCATTGCGGTCAATCCCCGTCGGGAGGATCTGCGAGAGAAACTCAGTGCAGCGGGTCTGCCTCTTGTAGATATTGTGGAATTAAAGGAAAAGACAGAAGCGATCACCGGAAAGCCTGCCACCTGCCCCAAGGGCGACCGTGTAGTGGCAGAGGTCATCGGTAGAAACGGAGATCTGCAGGATGTTATTTATGATGTAAAGGAGTAAGCCTTTATGAGAGAAATTCAAGGAAAAGAGTTAACGGATATTATCCGTAGACTTTGTATCGAGGCAAACTGTTTTTTGCCCTCTGATGTGAAGGAACGGATCCAAGCCTGCCGTGGGGAAGAATCTTGGGGACAGGCTAAAGAAATTTTAGATCGTATTATTGAAAATTATGAGATCGCAGACAGGCGGAATCAGCTCATCTGTCAGGACACCGGCGTTGCCTGTGTGTTTCTGAAAATTGGTCAAGATGTCCATATCAACGGAGATCTCGAAGAAGCTGTAAACGAAGGTGTCCGGCAGGGCTATACCGAGGGCTACCTGCGGAAAAGCGTAGTAGGGGATCCCCTGCGTCGTATGAACACCGGAGACAATACCCCTGCCATGCTCTATACAGAGATCGTCCCCGGTGACAAGGTAGAAATCACCGTTGCTCCCAAGGGCTTCGGCAGTGAGAATATGAGCCAAATCAAAATGCTCCGCCCCTCCGACGGCATCCAAGGTGTCAAGGACTTTGTTTGCAAGGTCGTAGAGGAAGCCGGCCCCAATCCCTGTCCCCCTATCGTAGTAGGTGTGGGTATCGGTGGTACTTTCGACAAGGCGGCTTATTTGGCAAAGAAGGCCCTTATGCGCCCGGTGGATCAGCACCACGAAGATCCCTTCTACGCAGAACTGGAACAGGATCTATTGGAGCGGATCAATGCTCTGGGCATCGGTCCCCAGGGCTTTGGTGGTAAGACCACGGCTCTGGCTGTGAACGTAGAATATTTCCCCACTCATATTGCAGGTCTTCCTGTAGCAGTGAATATTAACTGCCACGTGACCCGCCATAAGACGGAGGTGCTGTAAATGGCTATGAAATTAACCGCTCCTCTTTCTGTAGAGGAGGCTCGGAAACTCCGCGCAGGAGACAGTGTGCTTCTGTCCGGCGTGATCTATACCGCCAGAGACGCCGCCCATAAGCGGCTGTGCGAACTGGTAGCAGAGGGAAAGGAACTGCCCTTCCCCGTAAAGGATTCCATAATCTATTTTGTAGGCCCCACCCCTGCCAAAGAAGGACAGGCTATCGGCTCCGCAGGTCCCACCACCTCCTATCGTATGGATGCCTACAGCCCCATCCTGATCGCACAGGGACAGACCGGCATGATCGGCAAGGGTAAGCGTGGCCCCGAGGTAGTAGCGGCTATGAAGGAATATGGCGCCGTATATTTCGGTGCTATCGGCGGTTGCGGTGCCTTGCTCAGCAACTGCATTAAAAAGGCCGAAGTCGTCTGCTATGAGGACTTAGGTGCAGAGGCCATCCGCCGCTTGGAGGTAGAGGATTTCCCCGTTGTGGTCATTATTGACAGTGAGGGAAATAATCTGTATGAGAGCGGAAGAAATGCCTATTTGGATTCTCTGAGGTGAGGAATTTGATCTATCAAATCAATCCCCAACTGAATATTCCCATCTATAGACAGCTTGTAGATTCCATTACAAATGCCATCAAAAAGGGAACCTTACAGCAGGAACAGCGTCTTCCTACGGTGCAGGAACTTTCGGAGCGATTAGGGATCGCAAGAGGTACCATTAAGCGCGTCTATGACGAACTGGAACGGCTGGGCTTGGTGGAAAAACTCCAAGGCAGAGGTACCTTTGTCAGCTATCGTCCCCCACAGGAGCAAAGTCGTAAGGAACAGGCTATGATTGCCATTGACGGACTGCTGGATCAGTTGGAAGCAATGGGCTTTTCTGCCGGGGAAGCGGAAATTTTCCTAAATCTCAAACTGCGGCAAAGGGCTGAACAGGGGGAACCGATTAAGATAGCGGTTCTGGAATGTAATCCGGAAAATCTGTCACGTATGGCAGAACAGCTTCGTACGCTCGGACAGGTAGACGTCTATTCCTACCTGACGGAGACGGTGGAAGCCTATCCCTATAAGCTGGCAGAGGGTATGGATCTGATCGTAACGACTCTGTCCCATGCAGATCTGGTGGAGAGCCTTGTTCCGGAACCTAAAAAACTGGCAAAAGTAGTTCTCCGTCTCAGCCCCTATTCCCTAACGGAGATTGCCAAGTTAGAAGAGGGAAGCACTGTAGGCACCTTGTGCAGTAGTCCCCGTTTTGGAGAAATGCTGAAGAAAAACGCCGCGGACTATGGTTCAGAACTGGAACTTCTGCCTCCTGTGAGCATGACCTTACAGGAAAACATAGAGGAATATTTACAGGGAACGAAAGCATTGCTTCTCCCAGTGGGATACGAAAAATATTGCAGTAAGTTACAAAAAAAGACCCTTTCGGAATATACGGGAACAGTGATCCTTTGTGGTTATGAGATGGACGAAGGTTCTTTCTTGTACCTGCAAGAACGGATCCGTAAATTAAGGAGAAAAAAAGCTTTGTAAAAGTCTGAATAAACGGGAAAAACCCTTGACAAAGACCCTTCTTCTTTATACAATGAATTAGTCCTTTTCAGCAAAAAGAATTATAACAACAGGGGAGTGCAATAGGGCAACAGCCGTCTCCCCGGAATAACTTAGGAGCGTTATTATGGACAAAAAGAAAAAAGTTTTGGTTATGGGCGTTATCGGCGCCGATGTCCATGCTGTAGGCAACAAGATCCTCTACCATGCCTTTACAGAGGCAGGCTTTGAGTGTGTAAACTTAGGCGTTATGGTCTCTCAAGAAGAGTACATTGCCGCCGCCATTGAATCCGATGCAGATGCTATCGTGGTTTCTTCCCTCTATGGACAGGGAGAACTGGACTGCAGAGGCCTGCGCGAAAAGTGCGATGAGGCCGGTCTCAAGGGCATTCCCCTTGTAGTCGGTGGCAACATCGTTATCGGCAAGCAGAAGTTCGAGGAAGTCGAACCCCGCTTCAAGGCCATGGGCTTTGATCGTGCATTCCCTCCCGGAACTGCACCGGAAACCACCATCGAGGCTCTCCGTGAGCTTTTAGGCATGGACGGTGAGGGCAAGTGAAGCCCATTTTGCTGATCGATTTTGGCAGTACATATACGAAATTGACCGCTGTAGACGTGGAAGGAGAGGTTATTTTAGGAACAGCCTCCTCTTATACCACGGTGCAGACGGATATTAATGAGGGCTTGGAAGCTGCCCTTGCCCGATTAGAGGAAAAGACGGGAAACTTAGTCTATGAAAAGACCTATGCCTGTTCCTCTGCCGCAGGAGGTCTCCGGATGGTCACAAGCGGTCTGGTTCCGGAACTGACGGGAGAAGCTGCAAAGCTGGCAAGTCTCGGCGCAGGTGCTAAGGTGGTCGGTATTTATGCCTTCCAGCTTACTGAAGATGATTTAGAAGATATTCAGGCTTTGCAGCCGGATATTCTCCTCTTGGTGGGCGGCACAGACGGCGGCAATACGGAATGCATACTCCATAATGCAGCAGCCATTGCCACCTTAGAGCCCAAGTTCCCTGTTGTCATTGCAGGAAACCGTAATGCCTCCAGACAATGTCAAAGGATTCTGGCAGAGGCAGGGTACGAGGTTCATGTTTGCCCCAATGTCATGCCCAAATTCGGTGTCCTGAAAATCGAAGAAACCCAAGCTAAGATCCGTGAAATTTTCCTGAACCGCATCGTGCAGGCCAAGGGACTTTCCAAGGCGGCTGACCTCCTGTCCGATATTATGATGCCCACCCCCGCTGCAGTTTTACAGGCCGTAGAGCTTTTAAGCCAAGGCTGTGAAGGGGAACCGGGAATCGGTGAGCTCATTGCCGTAGACGTTGGCGGTGCTACTACCGACGTCTATTCCGTGGCAGATGGTATGCCGGAGCATATGAATACGGTGTACAAGGGACTGCCCGAACCCTTCGCCAAACGAACGGTAGAAGGGGATATCGGTATGCGCTACAGTGTCAAGGGCATTGTAGAAGCCGCAGGCCTAAACCGCATGAGCCAAATTTCCGGTATTGCACCTAACCGTGTGACGGAACTGGTAGATATGCTACGAGCCAATACAGACATGGTTCCGGGTGGAGATCCGGAACTGGAAGCACTGGATTTTGCCCTTGCATCCATGGCAACGGAGGAGGCGGTTCGCCGTCATGCCGGTACCATGGAGGAAACCTACACCCTTATGGGTCTGACCTTCGTCCAGAGTGGAAAGAACTTGACTAAGGTCAAACAGATCGTCGTTACCGGCGGTAGCCTGATCCACACCAAGAAAACAGAAAAAATCGCCGCTCACGCCCTCTATTCTCCCCAAGATCCTTCTTCCCTGAGACCTAAGGAAGCAGGTGTTTGGGTAGACCGAAAATATATTCTTGCAGCTATGGGGCTGCTTTCATCCTACTATCCTCAGACGGCTCTGAGAATTATGAAAAAGGAGTTAGAATTCCATGGATATTCAGAATAAGCGCATTCCCGATGCCGAGTTTGAAGCCCTGCGGAAAGAAGTTTTGACCCAGTGGCCTACCGGCAAAGATGTCGATATCGACGAGGCTGTTGCCTACCATAAAGCAATGCCCGAATCCCGTAATTTCAGCAAGAAGCTACTGGCTGCAAAAAAGGACCGCCGTACTCTGGTACAGCCCCGCGCAGGCGTTCCCGTTGTAGAAGAGCACATTAAACTCATGCAGTACTTAGAAGAGCATGGGGAGGCTGTTCTTCTGCCCTCCACCATTGACTCCTACACCCGTCAGAACCGCTACGAAGAGGCAGAGAACGGCATCGCCGAGTCTATCCGTCTGGGCAGAGCCATGATGAACGGCTTCCCCGCTGTCAACCACGGTGTTGCCAACTGCCGTAAGGTAGTTGAGAGCGTCAATGTTCCCATGCAGGTTCGCCACGGCACTCCCGATGCCCGTCTGCCCACCGAGATCACCTATGCCGGTGGCTTTACCAGCTACGAAGGCGGCGGTATTTCCTACAACCTGCCTTACTGCAAGAACATCCCCATGGAACGCACCATCCGTGACTGGCAGTATGTTGACCGTCTCACCGGTCTGTATGAAGAGCGCGGCGTTTCCATCAACCGTGAGCCCTACGGCCCCCTGACCGGCACCCTGGTTCCTCCCTGTATTTCTCATGCTGCTGCGATTATCGAGGCTCTGTTGGCCGCAGAGCAGGGCGTTAAGAACATTACCGTCGGCTACGGCCAGTGCGGTAACCTGGTGCAGGACATCGCTGCCATCCGCACCCTGGAGGAGCTGACTGACGAGTACCTGCAGAAATACGGCTACGGCGATGTACAGGTCACCACGGTGCTGCACCAGTGGAT
>JAZSAO010000344.1:0-5378 GCA_045601945.1 Faecousia sp.
ATAAAATGGCAGGTAACGCAGTGAGCGTACCTGTCATTACTGCTATTGGGCAAAAGATATATGAAATAAATGCCGATCTTGGCATCGTAAAGGAGTGATAAATCGTGCTTAATGCCATTATCACAGCAAACGACCAAACAGCCATCATAGAGTTTCCGATAGATCAATTCGATCTGTACAAGCAGCTCGGTCAGATTGGTATTCGAAAAGACCCCCACAAAATCGCTTTGACGGACGATGAGGATGCCGAGATTCAGGTGAAGCTTTATGCGGATAATGACTTCGGCAATCATGTAATTCGATTGTTTCACGAAAGAGATACTCTCGATGATGTTCACACCGCCGTGGGCGCAATAGATATCGCCTCGGACGATGTAAAAGAGCAGCTCGAGGAATATATCCTCCATGATCAGCTTGAAGGTACAGGTCATCTGTACAACACCATTCGTGAAATCAAAGAATCCATTGCACCTATCGTAACGACATTCTACTGCCCGTTAACTGCCCAGGTACACGATGATGAGTATGGCGATATGAATGATGTTGGTGATTATGAAATCAGAGCAGCACAGTATGAAATCGAGGAAGCCCTGGAACGAGAGCAAAATCCCGACTTCGATATGGCTGCCTATATCACGGATCACCCAACCGCCAATGATAAACTTGTTTCTGCTGTATGGTCTGTCGAAGAAATCGATGGTGTCCTCTACGGTAGAATCGACTGTCGCTCTGCGGTAGCATTTACGGAGGAAGAAATCGAAGCTGTGAAAGATGGTATATGCGGTCAAAACAGTGATGGATTTGGCGAAGGCTTTGAGCAGCGCCCCATAGAAACAGACGAGGGCGATATGTATGTTTCCTTCTGGAATAGCGGCGATGATTATTTCATCCGCACCAAAGAAGAAATGGACGAAGCACTCGGCCAAGGAATGAAAATGGAGGGTATGTAATTATGAGTGAATTCCTATTTTTCCTCATCGGGCTATTGCTCGGTGGATGCCTCGGCATCATACTTCTTTGTGGTTTTCAGCTCAACCGAGTCAATGACTACGAATCACAGATAAGGAAGCTGAAGGCACAACTCGCCAAGGAACAAAAGGGCGAGATCACAAATAAATGACTTTGAGGCCGTTTGCGTGTGTATGCACAAAAACGGCCTGTTTTTGTTTTATACGCAACTGCCTCCCCACGAAAGGAGGTTGGTTACATTGTCCGGCTCGGTAAGCCCACTCCCTTGGACTGGAAGCAAAGGATGCATCTATACAACAATAGATGCCTTTATGCCTCCCCATAAAACATATGTGGAAGCATGTATGGGAAGTGCGGAGGTGTTCCTACGAAAAAGACCATCGGAAAGAGAAATCATCAACGACTATAATGGCGACCTGGTGAAGTTCTTCCGAGTGTTGCAGCGTAGTGAAAAGTTGGCATATCTGATAGGACGGCTATACTTGTCCTTCAATTCCGAGCAGCTTTTCAAAGCGAATAAGGCTATGCTTGCGGATGTCCCCAATATTCTCGATGATCTCACGGAAACCTCCGTTATTATCGAAAATGCCGATTGGTCGGACATCGAAAAAGCTGTAGCCTTCTTTGAAAATCAGATATTCAGCTTCTCGTCCACAGGCAAAACCTTTGCCATAGCAAAGAAGGATATGACTAAAAGGTTCGGCAGACTCGTAGCCGCCTGTAGCAGATTGCGGAATGCAGTCATTATGCATCGTGATTATAAGGATTGCATCGCCTATGCTGCAGGTAAGGATACATTCATTTTGCTCGATCCCCCGTACAAGGGTACGGAAAACTATTATCAGAAGGCGAGTTTCGGTAGCGATGAACACGCCATGCTGTTTGAGTTCATGAACGGAGTCCACGAAAAGTATAAGGGTGAATGCAAATTCATCATCACTTATAACAACGATCCCTACATCGTTGATCTTGCGAACAAGTATGGATTTGACACCTATGTGCAGAAGCGACTCCACAACATGGCGCAAAGCACCAAGCCCGGCGAGATGTTCGAAGAACTGCTGATTGGCAACTTCAATCTGCTCGATCAGGCAGAACTGAACAACAAGTACCTGTTGGAACAGACCCGGCAGCTTACTCTATTTGACTTTCAATATGATTACTAAAAGGAGAAACGAAATGGAATACAAAGCAGAATTTGCGATTACCTTGCCGGAAGATCTGTTGGATGCGCTCGGGATCGATGAAGATACCCTGTTCGAAGCGTATTACGATGACGGCAAAATCAAGGTGAGAATCCTTGATGAGGAAGCCCTCGAGGATGAATTCGAGGATGACGATGAGGACTTTGATGACGAAGATATCGATGTCCCCGAGGAATGTGCCGAGTGTCCGCACTTCTGCTGGCATTGCGGTGTATGTACCCTTGATGAGTAAAGGAGTGTGACTGTAACAATGAGAAAGATTGTGCGTGTCCTCGGTAAGCGAGGACGAATTACTATCCCCTATGAGATCAGAATCCGCAACAATATCGGTTATAACGATATCCTCTCCTTTGAGGAAAAAGATGCAAATACCATCATCCTTAAAAAGGAAAAGCTTTGCGGTGGTTGCACTCCCGAGTGCTTTGACGAGGTCGATGACCTCTCCATTGAGGACTTCCTCGACAGCCTCACTCCCGAACAACAGCGAAAAGCAACGATCCATTTGAATCTGTTGTGGGCGCAGAGAGAAGGTGCAAAAATCAATGGCAACACATAAAGTCGTATATCGGTGGTCTCAGGATTACGCAAAAAGGTACGATGAACTTGACCAATGGCGCGAAAGCTACAAGGAAAACTGTACCTGTGCAAGAGCAATCGAAAAGGCCATTAATGACAACTACCAGGATAATCGGCTTAATACCGACTCAGCTCAGGGCATCATCGCTGAATACGGATGGAACAGAGTCCAATGGGTTCTTGCAAACACAATTCAGCAGCACGCAGATGACGGAAGGTTCAGCCCCGAAAACAAGAAATGGGCAGAAGGTTTCTATATGCCCGAGGATGATAATTTGTGGCATTATTCCGTGGAAGCGCATCCAGGCCTGGTAAATATGTTTGTCGACCGAGTCCAAAAGGAATGGCAAGCACTTGGATTATTTGACCGGACCCATTGTACTGATGAGGGGGATTATGAGGACAAGCTCATCGTGCTAAAGCCTTCGAGTTTGAAAGATCAGTATAAAACGCCCGAGTTTCAACTCTTCTATGCTACAAGCGGATTCGGTTGTGATCCAAAGAAAATCGGCACACAAGTGGCTGGGCATTTTCTCAAGGATGACGAATATGCCCATTTCCGTAGAGCCGATTTTATTGGAGTAATCCGTGAAGATTGCATCCCCGAGTGGGCGCAAGAAAAGCTGAAGCAATATCAAGAACCCGTGGAGCAAGCGGATATAAAAATGGAGTAAACGGTAAGGTGATGCAAAATATGATTGTATTGCGACCGGCAAGCAGGCTGCCGGAAAGATAAAAATCTGATGAAATGAGGTAAAGAAAAATGGCAACAAAGAAAACTACTGGTGCAAAAGCACCCAAGGCGACCGAAAAGCAGGT
This sequence comes from Faecousia sp., assembly GCA_045601945.1. GTDB lineage: Bacteria > Bacillota > Clostridia > Oscillospirales > Oscillospiraceae > JAZOXB01. The sequence goes on from JAZSAO010000344.1 coordinate 3,570, forward strand.
GGAACAGACCGTTCCTGCTACGGAGAATAAAGGAACGCAGTATCGCATTCCTTTTATTACCGCAAAGATCGACCGCATGTCTACTGACCCTAACAACAAGATCAAGGCAAATGCAAGTGTAACCATTGGCAATCACTTCGCTATCCATGGTCTCAAGGTTTATGACGGCGGCGATAAGGGCTTGCAGGTTCTCTACCCCGGACATAAGGGATCGGATAACAAGTTCTATGATGATTTCCATCCCATCACCAAGGAAGCGCGAGAAGCTCTCAATGGTTATGTCCTTGATGCCTATGAGCAGAAGCTCGAGCAGACACAGGGTGAGGATCAGGCTGCCGGAGAAGACCTCGATGAAGACGAGGAACCTGCCTTTGAGCAGACAATGTAGGCGTTTTTGTTAAATAATCAATAATTCGCTGGACTTTTGAAAGTGTTTCGGTATTGTGTTGTTTGAGGTGATATTTATGATGAAACGAGCAATCGCAATTCTTATGGCGATTATGCTGTGCATGACATTTATTGCGTGTAGCAATCAGCCTGTAACACAACCGACATTGGAGTCTGGCGAAACGGTTATGAGTGAATTGGTAAGTGCAACATCGGGCAATGAAGATGATAGCGATGGCAACGATACCGTTCACTCCGAAAAACCTACAGAAAACTCCACCCCCTCTACAACAACTGTGACAGAGGATGTGGTTACATCGGAAAAAGAAAAAGATGAAACCAAGCCTTCGGCAACGCATCCATCAACAGAGGATATTGAACAAAACGATCCTCCAAAGGAAACCGAAGAATCCTCTCCTCCCAAAGTCACAACAACTGATCCAGTAGAGGAAACAGATGCGTCAACAGTACCCGAAACGGAGATGAAAACTGAGCAGTCAGAGGAAACAAAGCCTCAACCGCAACCCGAGGAAACAAAGCCCGTGGAACAACCATCGACATATGACATCGAGAGATTGGTGGCTCAGTATATCAATCAGTACCGAGCAGATCAAGGATCATCCTCTGCGACTATCCTCCCAGGACTAACAGAGGTGGCAAGGTATCGTGCAAGGCAGCTTGTAAGTGACTTCTCCCACAACAGCAACCCCAACCCCTGTACGGTCTTACAGTACGGCGAGTACATTGATATGACCTTGTTCGGTGGGGATGCAAGTGAAAGCTATTATCGTGGCTATAATCGAGAAGCTATCGGTAAGGGCGACTGGTTCGGTACAGCCGATCAAATGGCTCAAAGAATCGCAAGTGGCTTCAAGAAAAGCAGTAAGCATTGGGCGTATGTTGGCGACTCAGAATACAGCTACATGGCTGTGGGAGTCCACTATAACGAATCCGATGGAAAATGGTACTGTTGCATCTGTATGAGCAGTAAAAACTATGGTGATTAAAAATAATCTACCGCAAGAATGCCCTCGTCCACACGGACGGGGGCTGATTTTATTTCAATCATGAAAGGACGAATGATCTATGAGTTTTGTTAAGAATAAGTGGTCAAAAGTATTGGCAATGGTTCTTGCGGTGGTAATGGTGGTAATGGCGATGCCCATGAGTGCATTTGCCGCAGTCGCAAGTGATCTCCCCGAGGAAATGGTGGATCACTCCATCCTCCGCGCATTGGCATATACCGGATACGATGTGGATAAGCAGATCGCTGACGGCACTCTGTATCAGTATGGCCATTACGGTTCTCGTGTTCCCACCGAAATTCTGTCGGGGATTAACTATGGCACATCTACTTCCGGTTTTGAAACCGTTGCAGATGCTTCTACCGTGACCGGTCTTGCGCCTAACATTGCAAGATAC
>JAZSAO010000345.1:0-6968 GCA_045601945.1 Faecousia sp.
GAACGGAGAACTGTACAATTCCAAGTACAATTTCTACGCCTTCACTTTAGATGCTCTTTTAGCTGCGGAACTCCGCTCTGTTCTGTCCGTACAGATCTACGAGGGCGAAACACCCCTTTCTTCCACCCTCCAATATGCCGCCGATACCTACGGCAACAATAAGACCGGCACATTGGGAGACCTGTGCAAGGCCCTCTTTGCATACTCCGACAGTGCCGCCGCATTCTTTGCCAAATAGTTTCTCATAAGGATCTGCCCCATAAAACAGGGCAGATCCTTTATTGTCATATGTTCCGGCTTCTGACTTTCTTCCCAAAAAAGCCTATTTTCCATAATCAATGATTGTTTTTTTGCCTGTTTCATGTTAGTATGGAGGTAATATCATTTGTAGGAGGTTCATATGATGAAGCTATTCAAAAAATGTCTTGCATGGATACTTTTGTTAGGGGTCCTGTTGTCGATCCTGCCCGTCGGCACTGCCTTAGGCGCAAAAGTAGCCAAACAGGAAACAACGGCAACTGCCGTTTCCGTGCCGTCCGTTTCCTCCCCCTATACCACCCATCCCACAGTGTTTATTGTGGAGGATACGTACCAAATCGCCTTCGCTACCAATGCCACAGGCATCGCATGGGTAGAAATCGCAGGTGTAAAGTATCAAGACTCCCAAAACGGACTCATGAATTGGAACAGCAAATATCACAAGATCACCGTCCCTCAGGACGCACTGGACAAAGCCGGTGCTTATACCGTCTGTTTCCGTTCCTTATCTGACCGTCCCTCCTATAACCCAGCCCCCGGCAATACCGCAAGCCGTACCTATCCCTTTGACCCCATTCCCACAGACCGTCCCCCCGTTTTCTACTGTGCCTCCGACCAGCATGGGGATAACGCAAATGCTCTGAAAATTTCTAAGTACAAGAGTTTCGACGTCTACTATTTTGGTGGCGACTATATCAGCACCTTAATGAATGATTCCGGTGTCAAGCTTCTGTTGGACATGACAGGTTCTGTCACCCAAGGCAGGAAGCCTACCATTTACTCCCGTGGTAACCACGAGATCCGCGGTTCTCATTGCGAGAACCTTCGCCTTGTTTCCGGCTACAGTGAAAAAACAGGTGCATATTATACCCTGAATATGCCCGGAATTTTCGGTCTGGTGTTAGATGCCGGCGAGGACAAGGTAGACAGCCACGCCGAGTACGGCGGAACCGTGCAGTTCCAAGCCTATCGAGACGCCCAGACCCAGTGGCTCCGGGAGGTTCTAAGATCCAGAGAATGGGAAAAATACCCGATACGTATGGCCTTCTGCCATGTTCCCTTCGGCTTTAACGCACAGAATGACTTTGAAACCGTTTATAAAGAATGGACCGAACTTCTGGATCAAATGGGAATCAGTTTGCAGATCTCCGGCCATAAACACTATTACGGCTTCTACGGCCCCAACAGCACCAAGTACAAGTCCGATCCCAACTATGCCACCCTTCTTATGACCGATCGGGAAAACGGAGATGTGACTTACAGTGCATCCTTTGTAACCGTAGGCCCCACGGAGTATCTGGCAGAAAACGTAAACCAGTCGTTAGCCCTGAAAGCAACCAAATCTGCCCCCATCTTTACAAATGCCTATGTCAGCGAGGAAACCACTTCTTCCGAAGAGTCTGCTCTTGCCGGCACCGAGGAAACAGATGGCAAGCCCGCTACGAAAGCCTCTGTACCTTCCATTTCCTCTCCCTATACACTGCATCCCACAGTATTTGCTGTAGAAGACGGCTACCAGATCATCTTCCCCACAGAAACCACCGGTATGGCATGGGTGGAAGTCGGCGGTGTAAAATACTATGACACCATGACAGGTCTCATGCGTTACACAAGCAAGTACCATTCTGTCCGCGTTCCCCGTGTGGCTTTAGATACTGCAAGAAGCTATAAGACCTGCTACCAATCCATGGTTAGCAGAGAGGCTTACTCCCCCACCCACGGTAGTACCGTAAGCCGTACCTATCCTTTCACCCCCATGGCAGATAAAAAAGAGCCTGTTCTCCTGTGTCTGTCGGACTTCCGAGGCCTTGCTGCAGAAGCTAAAGCCGTTGCCGCCTACAAGACCTTCGATGCCCTGTATATCGGCGGTGACTATACTTACAACGGCAATTCCGAAGGCAACGTAAAGATCCTCTTGGATACGGCAAGTGCCCTGACCACCGGCACCAAGCCCGTCATTTTTACCCGTGGTAACCGTGAAATCAGAGGCAACAAGGCATACCTATTAGATCAAATCGCTCCCACAAGTGCCACCGGCAAAAGCTACTATACCGTAGAGCAGTCGGATTTCTTTGCCATTGTTCTGGATTCCGGAGAAGACAAGCTTGACAGCAACGCAGAATACGGCGGCACCGTAGATTACGAAGCCCTCCGTAAAGAGCAGACCCAATGGCTCCGTCAGATTCTGGCTGAGGGAAAATGGAAGGACTACCCCACCAGATTAGCCTTCTGCCATATGCCCGCAACCAGAGTCGGCACCGCCGGCTTGCAGGAAGAATTTGCTGTCTGGACAGAAATTCTCAACGAAATGGGCATCAGTCTCATGATCTCCGGCCACAGCTACACCCACGGACTCTACGCCCCCGACGCCGGCGGTATTGTAAGCAACCCTACCTTTGCCACGCTGGTTTCCTGCGATGTAGATAATGCCGATTTCACTTACAGCGGTTCTTTTGTTACTTTAGGCACGAAGGACATCAAGGTAGAAAGTGTTTCTGCCGCAAAGAAGCTTCTGAAAACCTCTACCACCCCCAACCTGACCGCTCCCAAAACCCGTCAGGAATCGGATCAGTATCTGATGTTCGACTTTAATAACGACTCTGTAGCCCAAAACCGCTACCACAGCTATGTTTACGGTGGCGTAAACTTTGACCTAAAGAGCAATTGGACAAACGAAACCAAAACCACCGCCCCCACCATCACACGGGGTGCCCTTAGCTTCTCCCCCACCGGGGCAGATGTCACTGCAGTAGGCTTCTATAACCGAGCCCAGAGTGCCGGAAGCGGTCAATGGGCCTATGCTCCCATGCACTACTTTACCAAGGGTACAGATTACTGCCAAATCCGCTTTAAGATCGACAATGCGGTTTCCTCTGCCGGCGATGACACCGGTGTTTTCCGCATTGATCTGGGCTGTCCCAATGACTTGGATCCTTCTGCAGATGTGAGCAGAAAATATGCTCGCATTGAGAAAAGCTTCAAACTCTCCGAAGTGGTCAATCAGGGCTATGTCACTCTGACTTTCCCCCTGAACACCGAAGATTACACCCACATGGACTACCTGAATCTCATGCACTGGAAGTTCTATAATCTGAAATCCGCAAGCGGTGCTACTGCCGTGATTTCTTTAGACTATTTGTACATTGGACCGGAAGAATTCTTCCCGAAACAGGATGACTATCTGTTCTTCGATTTTACCAACACAGAGGCAGATCGTCAGCGTTATGACAGCTTTACCTATAACCATCTGAACTTTGACGAGGCATCTAACTGGGTTCCCTATAATGCATCTCCTCTGACAACCATCCGTGACGGCGCCCTGTGTCTGGCAGTTACCTCCCTGAACAAGGACGAAAGCCACAGCGTACGCAGCCATCGAGATTTCGTCAAAGTCCTCCACTATGTCCCCGGCGAAAAGGATGTTCTGCAGGTACGTTTACAGATCCGCAATGCCGCCGCCACCAGTGCTGATGGCATGGTAAGCTTTACCATGAATTTTGATCGCAGTAACAGTCTGACGCTGGCTGACGGTACTTCCCGTACATGGTCCCAGCATCCCATCTCCTTCAAGCTGGCAGACTACGTCGATCAGGGCTGGTTCACCTTAGAGCTTCCCTTAACAGACGAAGAATACCTGCAGTCCCACTGGATCAATCTGATCCATCCCCAGTTCCGGTACATGACCAACGCATCCGGAAAAACTGCCGAGTTCCTCATTGACTACATCTATGTCGGACCGGAAGAAAAGAGTCCCACTGCTCACACCGTTACCTTCTGTGCAGAGGACGGCACAATTCTGGAAGAACAGAAGGTCGCCAAGGGAAGTACCGTTTCCTACACCGGCACGACCCCTGTAAAGGCCTATGACGAAACGTCTCACTACAGCTTTGTCGGTTGGGTGGACGGATCCGGCAAGACAGCTTCTCTGAACAATATCACAGAGAGTATCACCGTTTATGCTTCCTTCCAAGGACAGGCCCATAGCTATGAAGAAACTCTTATCACCGCCCCCGCCTGCGAAGCAGAGGGCGTAAAGAAGCTGACCTGTTCCTGTGGCCACAGCTATCAAGAAGCGATCTCTGCTACAGGCCACAAAATCGGAACCATTGCCGCCGTTGCCCCCACCTGTTTGGATTCCGGCTTGAGCGAGGGTGCCTACTGCACCATCTGCAATGCAGTGATCACCCCACAAACCGAGGTTCCTCCTCTGGGGCATGAAAGCGAGACCATTCCCGGCATTGCCCCCGGATGCCTGACCTCCGGCTTATCCGACGGATCTAAGTGCCGCCGCTGTGGAGAGATTCTTGCAGAGCAGGAAATCCTGCCCCGTTTGGGTCACGCTATGGAATATACCAATCTGGGAGACAACCACCTTGCCCGCTGCGGTCGTTGCGGAAAAGAAAGCACCGAGCCCCATACCTATGATCCCCACCTGTGTATCTGCGGTGCAGGAAGTGTCGAAACAGACGAAGCTATCGTGATAGGTCATAGTTTGAATCTGGCAAGTGACATCGACCTAAACTTCGCTGTTTCCGCTTCTCACCTGAAGAACTACCATAGTTTCGTTCTGGAAGTGAAGCTTCCTCTATACACCGGAAATACCCAAACCGGCACAAAAACCCTAAAAATCTCCCCCGTAGTCAAAGGAAGCTACTATTACTTCACCCTCACAGGACTTACCGCTGTACATATGAACGACATTGCAGAAGCCACCCTCTATATGGTCAAGGATGGCAGAACCTATGTCTCCCCCACGGACCGCTACAGCATTGGTACCTACGCCTACTCCCAGTTGAACAAGAGCAGTGCTACACCGGCTCTAAAGAAGCTTTGCGCCGACCTTCTGCAGTACGGCAGCAGAGCCCAAGTCTACAAGGGATACCGTACAGATGCTTTGGTTGATGGTGCCATGACAGAGGCTCATAAGGTATGGCTCACCGATTCGGGAACCGTCACCTTTGGCAATCACAACCGCACCTTGCAAGATGTTGCCACACCTACCGTTACATGGGTAGGTAAGGCCCTGAGTCTGGAATCCAAGGTCGTGGTTCGCTACATTGCAGACCTTTCCGCCTATAAGGGGAAGCCGGAAAGCCTGACTCTGAAGGTCACCTATCTGAGTAGCGAAGGAAAGACTGTCACAGCAGAGGTGAAAAAACCCGAAGCTTTCAATGCAGCTAAGAACTGGTACGCATTCGACTTTGCCGAACTGAAAGCCGCAGAACTCCGCACCGTCCTGTCTGCCGCTGTCTACGAAGGAAATACCCAAGTATCCCCCACCGTAGAATACAGCGTAGACACCTATTGCAACAACAAAACCGGCAATCTCGGCAACCTGTGTAAAGCCATGATGGCCTACTCCGACAGTGCTGCCGCCTATTTTGCAAAATAACACACTATCCAAATTTGTGTTCTGGGCTGACATTCTGTTTTCCACAACGGTCAAAGCCTGTTATAGATGCCAATCATGTTGTTTCTTGGGGACTCTGTCGCCATGGCCCTTATAATACTGTTTCTTGATAAAATGGTTTGAAAACCATTTTATTGCAGGATGAATACCCTGCTCCGCCTAAGGCGGCAAGAACAGTATTACAGGTTATTTCTTGGCGGCTTTGCCACCATGCCGCTTACCAGCGGCATAATAAAACGGTTAATCCGTTTTATTAGAAATAAGTATAAGGGGCATAAGAAAACGGTGAAACCGCTTTATTGGAAATAAGTATTAGCAATCAGTATATGCTAAACAGTGCCACCTCGGTCAATCCGGGGTGGCACTTTCTGTAAATGTATTTGGTATCACAATATTAACCGTTTTTCTAATTCTTCCGAAAGCTCACTGTTTTGCATATGAACCTTTATCACATTGGACAGTGCATTGGTTTTAAGATGCATAACAAGGCTTGTAATCCCTGCCTTTTTGCGAAACGGTGTGGTTACATTTTCTGCGGCAATCAGATTCTTGGACAGAAACACCGTAACATTTTTGGTAAATCCACCATAGTAGGCAGTTATTTTGCTGTTACAAACGGCAAGTCCATTGTTTTGGTAGGCCAGAGCCCCACTCAAGGCCTTCACAAAGAGGATGATAACACCGGCTCCGACAATGGCAAGCAAAACTGCAACCATCACCGCAAAAGAAACATGGAATATACGCATCACCAAGATTGCCTGTAGCATCACTACACCTGTTACACCACCAAGAACCAAGGCAAACCAGGATATAAAGGGGAAATAGGAAACCGCTTTCGTCTGCTTTTTATCCGGGACATAATCGGGCAATACTTTTCCTAAGATCTCGCCGATCTCATCATACTTGCAAAACGGCACCAGCACTCCAAGGTCAGCATCTTTGTTATCGTCTCCGGTGTTGTTTGTATAGCCGATCACCTCAAGCCTGATGGATGCAAAGCCCAGCATCCTTTGCACAAGGCCTTGGGTAATCTTAACGGCCTTGATTCTATCATAGCTGAAGGTGTTGGTATGCTTTTCCAAAAGTCCGTAGGAAATCTGAATGTCATTTCCCCGCTTAGTGATTTTGAACTTATAAATCGTATCCCCAGGCATACATTCGATAGCGCAGTGCCGGCATAATCAAAATAATGGCAAGAACCAAAAGCACAGGGATTCCGCCGCCCACCAAAACAGCAAGAGTTACGTTGCTCGGAGCACCCACCCCATGCAGAGTCACAACCCCGCTTGTAAAGGCACCC
>JAZSAO010000346.1:0-3773 GCA_045601945.1 Faecousia sp.
CTCCAGATATTCCAGAGTCAGACCCAGATCCAGAATGGACTTTGCACCTGCGCAGACGACCATAACGGGGGTCTGTGCCAGTTCTTCCAAGTCAGCGGAAATGTCCATGGTGGTCTCAGCGCCGCGATGCACGCCTCCGATGCCGCCGGTAGCAAATACCTTGATGCCTGCCATGTGGGCAATCATCATGGTGGTGGTAACGGTGGTAGCGCCGTCTTCTCCGCGAGCGCAGAGAACAGCCAGATCGCGACGGGAAGCCTTAGCAACTTCCAGACCCTTCTTGCCGAAGTACTCGATCTCTTCTGCAGTGAGACCGGCCTTCAGGCGGCCGCCGATAACAGCGATGGTAGCAGGAACTGCACCATGCTCACGAACGATCTTCTCAACTGCCAGAGCAGTCTCAACGTTCTGGGGATAGGGCATACCGTGGGAAATGATAGTGGATTCCAGAGCAACAACGGGCTTGCCTGCGGCAAGGGCTTCGGCGACTTCGGGCTTAATGTCCAGGTACTTGTTCAGCATGATGATTTCCTCCAAATAATGTAATAAATATTAGTTCATTTGTAAGCGATTGCGCACCGCTTCGGCGCTGATCGCAGGGTTTATGGTTTCTTCGGACTCGATGGTCATGGCCGCAACGGCTGCGGCGGCTTTGGCAGTGGTTTCTAAGTCTGTGCCTTCTAAGTAGGCCCATGCAAGGGCTGCCATAAAGGAGTCTCCTGCACCGGTGGCATTGCGCATAGTTGCCTTGAAGCAGGGAACCTTGATCATTCTCTCACGGTCGGCGGCCAGAACGCCGTCGGTACCGAGGGAAATGAACACACGGTGCATTCCCGTGTCGATGAGAGCCTGTGCGGCTTTCCGCAGGCTTTCCTCATCGGTAATGGGGATCCCGGTGAGAAGTTCGGCTTCCATTCGGTTGGGCTTAAAGGTGTGGATCTTACCTAAAACACCCTGTACCTTTCCTGCCTTTGCAGTAGAGACGGGATCCACGAAAATGGGAGCCGTACACCGCTCAGCCAAGAACTCGATGCTTTCCCGGGGGATATTGGTATCTATCACAACCAACTGTGCATTGTTGATCAGGGTCATGTGGTTGGATAGGTAAGCGGGGGTGATCTTCTCGCAGATTTCCATATCGGACAGAGCCAGTGCCATGTCCCCATCGTCATCATTGAGGAAGAGGTAGGTGGGGGTCGTACCGCCGGGGATCTGCCGGGCGCAGCTAAGATCGATTCCCAGTTCTGCACAGGAAGCGGCGATCCGCTGTCCGTAGATGTCATCGCCGTAGGCGGTGAGCATCCGCACATCCACACCCAGTAGACTCATGTTGTGAGCAATGTTCCGTCCCACACCACCTAAGCTGGTGGTGACTTTGCCCGGATTGGAATCCTTGGCAACCAAGGGGCGGAAGGAGCGGCCACCAATGTCAATATTCACACCGCCGATGACCACTGCATAGCTGCCGGAACGGAGAATGTAACCCTTACCGGCGATGCAGCCCTTTTTCATCAGGTTGGAAATGTGAACCGCAACGGAGGAGCGTGTGATGCCGGCCTTTTCTGCCAGCTTTTCTTGGGAGATCATAGGATCCGCTTCGATCCATTGTAGAATCTGTCGTTCTCTCTGAGTCATTCGCTTACCTCCTTAACTTTTGCTCTCTAAGCACATATTTATGTTATCATACACTTGTTTATTTGTCAAGCATTTTTTATAATTTTTTCCATGAGATCGGAAAATTTTCCGGCATACCTAAGGGGCAAAGCTGTTTCTCCAACCAAATCACGTTATACCACTTTCCATGCTTAAATCCCACATTCTCATAGACTTGGGTTTCCCGATATCCAAGAGCCTTATGAAAGGCGATGGACGGTTCGTTGGCAGAGGTGACCACAGCATAGACCTTCCGCACCCCTTGCCGTAAAAGCATATCCTCTATGATACCGTAGAGTTTTCTGCCCATGCCCTTCCCCTTGACCTTTAGGTAACAGGAGATCTCCGCATTCCAACTGTAGGCCGCCCGTTCAAAGGCTCTGCCTGCATAGGCGTAACCCAGAATTTCTCCCTTTTCCTCCCACACAAGCCAGGGGTACATTTCCTTATGCTCTTCCAAACGGCGGGTAAACACCTCCACCGAAGGAACCTCATATTCAAAACTAACTGCAGTTTCTTTTACATAGTATTCGTAGATGGACAACATTTGGGGGACGTCAGCCGCCATAGCCTCTCGTATCATAACCGGCCTCCTGTTTTTGTATTTTCTTAATCAGTATATCATAAAATTTGTATTTTTGCACTTGCATATTCCATATTTTCTGATATACTGTCTGTGGAAAGGAGGAATGTCCCGTGATTCAACTTCCCTTTGGGCTTCGCACTCTGAAAACCGCCCTGTCCGTAGCCATTTCCGTTCTCTTCGTCCGACTTTTCTCTACTGAGAACGATGCCATGTTTTACGCTGCCTTAGGTGGACTGGTGGCCATGGATACTACCTTCCGCCGCTCATTGCAGCAAGGGATCACCCAGTTTTTTGGGGTTCTTCTCGGCACCGCAATGGGCTATTTCGCCCACGGATTTCTACCAACGATCCCCTTCTGGTCTGTAGGCCTGGGAGTTTTGATCCTGATCCTTCTGTGCAACAGCATAAAGATCTCTTACAGCATCACCTTGTCTTGTATCGTGTTCCTATCTGCCTGTAGCTACGGCTCAGACAATCTGCTCCACGATGCCTTTGTCCGTATTGTCTATACAGCATTGGGCTTGGCTGTGGCATTGGTTATTAATATTTGCGTCAGACCCTATAACAACAAAAATCGCATTCTCCGTCTCCTAAAGGAACTCCAGAGTAAATTCCCACCCCTCTTAGAGAGCATCGTCATCCACGAGCGGTTTCCGGAGACACAGCCCCTGATTGACCTATTGCGACAGATCGACAATGAAATTGCCCTGTACCAATCTCAGCATTTTTTCCACAGGAAGCAGGATGCAGAGGCTCTGGTTTGCGGTTGCCGTCAGTTGGGGGAGCGAATGGTTGCGGAATTAGAAGTCATCTGCGGCATGGATACTTTGGGAGACCTCGCATCAGACAACGCCTCTAAATTGGAGGCGCTGGGCATCTCTACCGAAGGACTCACTCCTCGCAAGTGTACCCGTCGAGACACCATTGTTATGAATTACCACTTAGAGAAGCTGTTACTGGCCTACACATATTTAGAAACATTTTTAAATGAATGAAGCATAAACCCATCCCTCTCCCCATAGGCTGTGGGGGGAGGGATTTTCTTTGAATGATCAGACCTTGATCCGTCTTGCCCTGAATCGGGCAGGTGTAGAGGATCTCCGGGAATTCCAAAGACAGCGAGGGCTTTACCCCTCCGGCACAGGGGATATATTGACCATGCAACAGCTTATGCCTTATTTGCTGGGCTATCGACGCTATATGGTCAAATCGGGAGACAGTTTTTACTCCATTGCACGACAGTTTTCTACCACAATCGGTGCTATCACTACAGCCAATCCCAATGTAGACAGCAGGCGGATCCGTCCGGGGCAGTACCTGATCGTCCCCTTGGGCTTCCCGGTCGTTCCCACAAATATTCCCTTCACATCAGAACTGCTGGCTCTGTGTGTAGAAGGGCTGACCATGCGCTATCCCTTTATCAGCACTCGACGGCTCACTACGACAGCTTACGGAAGACCTGTGACTTTGCTAAAGCTGGGAGAAGGCAGACGCTCTGTCCTGTATAACGGCAGCCACCACGCAAACGAGTGGA
>JAZSAO010000347.1:0-2846 GCA_045601945.1 Faecousia sp.
TTATTATGCCGCTAATAAGCGGCATGGCGGCTTTGCCGCCAAGAAATAACCTGTAATACTGTTTCTTCCTCCTAAGGCGGTGCAGGATATTTATCCTGCGATAAAATGGTTTTCTAACCATTTTATCAAGAAACAGTATTAAAGACAGTTCCCTTTGTTCGGGGCGTTTTTTTCTATGGTCAGATCCTTATGGTCTGTCCATCTTTGGGGAGCAGGATGTTTGCATCCGGACAGAGGGTTTTCTTATATTCCGGCGTTTCACTGTGCATAGGAATGGTCATAGGTTGCCACAGTGCTTTCTCAGGGAATGGCTCGTGCTACCTTGCCCCATGGTGGGTCTACGATTTCGTTATCCAGAAGCCAAAGAACAGGGATCCCCATCGCGGCACTCTCCGAGGGGAACGGAGCATAGCCGTCTGTGAGGATCACAATAAAAGCAGGCCGCTTTTCCATTTTTGTTCGCACATATTCAAAAATGCAGGCGAAATTCGTTCCGCCGCCGCCTTCGGGCGTGATCTTCCGAAAGCTTTCCTCGTCATGGAAGGGGCGAGGGGGTACCACCGCCCCATCGAAATATCCCAGCCAGCCCCGCAATCGGCCGTTGAATTGCTCAATGGCACCCCTGACCTCCGAAAGGGCCGCTGTCAGCATCCTATCGGATATGGATCCGGAGGTATCCACCATAAACAGGATATCACTCACATCATCTCCCGCACCCAACTCGTTATAGTCCGGCAAGAAAAAAGGGCTGTCGGCAAACCGCCGATCGGGAGGAGAGAAGGAGTAGTCATTGACCTCAGGCTGAATAAATTCACTGAGAATGGTACGCCAATCGATCTGTGGTGTAGTCAGTTCCCGTAGGATCCGCCTTGCAAAGCCGGGGATCAATCCACGCTCGTTAGAGGGATCCCGAATCTCCACTGCACGGGCGCTCTGCACCACACGGGAAAGCCAGATCTCGCTCAGTTCCGCATCGTGTTTCGTCGCCCACAGGGAATGGTCATCCCGATAGGTTCCTTCTTTGGATGATCCGCTCCCCCGTCCCCGAGAGGGATCTCTTTTCCCTCTCTCCTTGCCTCCGCCTCCATGCCCACCGGTCCCATGACGGCCCTCAAAGCTGCCTACGGGGCTTTTGAGCATTTCATAAACCTGCTCCGCACTGTAGAGGAATCCCTCTTTCCCATCGGGAGCATAGTGCATGGCTTCTCCGTATTTTTGCAGGGTAATGGATGTGAGATCCATGTTATTTTCCTGCAGGATCGTGGAATTTACCACTATGTCGCATGCAATATTGAATCGTTCATCCTCCTTCCCTACCCCTCTGGCACAGTGGCGCAGAGCAGCATGGAGCACCTCGTGGAGCAAAACAAAGTCCAGTTCCTTGTCGTCCAAATCCTGCAGAAAATCGGGAGAAAAGTAGATGTAAGTTCCATCTGTTGCCGCGGTATCCAGTTCTTCTGTCAGCCTGAAACGCATATTCATGAGCAGCAGACCATAGAATCCGTGGGTCGCAAGAAGTCGCATACGGGACAGGAGGAGCCTTCGATTGAAACTCCTGATGGTTTGATCAGACTGTTCCATTGATCAACCATCCATTTCCATTGAGCCAGCGGGAAAATTCCGGGATCCGCATGAGCTTTAGGCGGTAGTTTTCTTCCAGATACATATAGTCCTTCATAACCATGGCTGCAAAGTCGGGAGTCATTTTTTTGATGTAGGAAATAGAATTTGCGATCCGCGGAATATCATCCTTGTGATCCCGTGCATATGCTGTCATAGCGGCACAGAGGGCATAGAGGCTATCATTCCCCACAGGCAGAGCAGGGCTCTTTCCGTCAAAAATAGCTTCCACACCGGGCAGCTGTTTAAAGACTCTGCACCATGTGCGGAATTCCAGTGCCATGCCTACACCGATCAGCCCCCCAATGAGGGAATACATTTTTTCTACATCATCGCTGACATTGGTCAAAATGTTGCTGACCATTTCCCAAGAACGAGGGGTGGCAAAGGCCAGTTCCTCGGAAGCAGGGTTAAACTTCATCAGGTAATCCCGTCTGAAAGACAGGAAGCCCAGCACCTTATGGTGGATCCCCTTCTGCAGTGCCCACAGCTTCCATGCCTCGAAACTGCCTTCCACCTGAATATGGAGCAGACGGTTTGCAAGGGCCTTGGGCATTTTGTATGTAACGGACTTGTCGGTGGTACGATTACCTGCCGCAATGACAATGCAGTTATCCGGCAGACGATGCTCCCCTACGGTCCGATCCAACGTGATCTGGTATGCCGCCGCCTGTACAGAAGGCGGCGCCGCAGAGATCTCGTCCAGAAACAGGATATTGACCACGTCTGCTCCTGCATCCATATCAAAGATCTTGGGCTTCAGCCAGACTGCAAGGGTCTTGTCCTCGTTGGCAGTAGGAATGCCGCGGAGGTCAATGGGATTAAACAGCAAAAGCCGTACATCCGTTACGCAGACCTTCCGACCGGTGCGGCTATGGATCCGATCACCGATCTGCCGTACGCCCTGAGACTTACCTACACCGGGTGCGCCCCAGAGCATAACAGAAGGGAGAATGCCGGGAGATTCCCCGGACAGGAGGGCACTGCAGTACATATCACCCAGTGCCTCCACAATGGAGTTGATATTCATGGAAGGGATATTTGCCAATGTTGTCTCATTCATGGTTGTCCACTCCTAACTCTTTATCAATGATCCGCAGTTCATCTCTGCACTGTTGCAGGCGATCTCCGTAATTTTCCTGTTTCAGCAGTTCTCCCCGAACACTGTCAAGACGACGCTCCAGATCCTCCCGAATCTGTATCAGCTTGTCCAAATGCTTGGGAAG
>JAZSAO010000348.1:0-2968 GCA_045601945.1 Faecousia sp.
TTATGGATATGTCCGATACCGAGGATTATATCCTCTGCAAAGGTGGCAGAGGGGGCTGGGGCAACTCCCATTTTGTCACACCTACCAGACAGGTTCCCCGCTTTGCCAAAGCAGGTCTTCCCGGAGAAGAACACGAGGTCATTTTAGAACTGAAGCTTCTGGCTGACGTCGGTCTCGTAGGCTTCCCTAATGTGGGTAAGTCCACCCTCCTGTCTGTGACTTCCAATGCCCGTCCCAAGATTGCTAATTACCATTTTACCACTCTGTATCCCAATCTGGGTGTTATCTATGTTGATGAGGGCGTGTCCTTTGTTATGGCTGACATTCCCGGCATTATCGAAGGTGCCGCAGAGGGTGCAGGTCTGGGACACGACTTCCTCCGCCATATTGACCGTTGCCGTCTTATGATCCATATCGTAGACGTGTCCGGTTGCGAAGACCGTGATCCTGTGGAGGATTTCGAAAAGATCAATGCAGAACTTGCCAATTATTCCGAAACTCTCGCATCCCGTCCCATGATCGTTGCCGCCAATAAGTGCGACCTGATCCCCGAGGGCAGTGATAACTTAGAGCGGCTCCGCGCCTATGTCACGGAGCGTGGCTACGAGTTCTACGAGATCTCCGCCGCAACGACCCAAGGCACCCGTCAGCTCATGCGTGTGGTAGCAGGGAAACTGCAGGATCTGCCTCCTGTGATCGTATACGAGCCGGAGTACGTCAAGCCCTTGGCAGAAGCCGGGGAAGCTGAGGATCTTAAGATCGAGCAATTCGGTGACACTTGGGTCATTTCCGGTAAGTGGCTCCAGCAGCTGATCAATGATATCAATTTTGGCGACTATGAATCCCGTATGTATTTTGACCGTCAGCTTCGCAAGAGCGGTCTCTTTACCCGTTTAGAAGAAATGGGCATCGAAGACGGCGATACCGTCAGTATTTACGACTTCGAGTTCGATTACGAACGTTATCGCAGCTTATTAGAAATAAGTATAAAAGGATCTCCCCGTAGGCAATGCCGAAAGGGAGATCCTAATTTTTGTGATAGAAGGGGTTATTTGATCCCTTCTTTTTTTCTTTTCCTGACTTTATCCCCAAAACCATACAAAAAGGAAAGAACGAATAGAAGGATCAAAGGAAGAAGAAGGATTTTTGAAACCGTTCTTTGCGGCTCTTCCGTCGGAGGAACCGCAGAGGGAATGGTTCCGGTTGATTCTTCCATAGTGACCGACTCTGCCATTGTGGTTTCGCTTATAGTTTCCGCAACCGTTTCCGGCACTTCCGTTGGTTCTTCGGAAGATAGAGACTCTTCCACCGGAACGAAATCCGGAATGGGGCCGGAACTCAAATATAAATCAGGTGCATTTTCCGGTACTTTTCGGGTGTCAAAGTGTTCCGTGTAACTGTAAGCCAGATTTAACAGCAATTCTTCTTGCCCCTTTAAAGCGGCGATCTCTAAACCTATCCCCGATCCTTTGGAGTGATACCCGATGGGAATGGCGATCTCCGGCACTCCTAAAGGAGAGGATAAGAGGGAACAGTTTGAATAAAAAGTATCGTAGTTCAGTGCATCCCATCCTTTTACGTTCAGACTATTGTCCGGTGTATGTAAATAGGTGGGAAAAATAACTGCATCCAGATCCCGATCGGAAAACATCGTTTCATATACGTCTGCATAGCTGCTGATAGCGGAAGAAGAATTGTATTCACACCGCTCTGCCAAAGTGAAGATATTTGGAATCGAAACTTGAATTACCGTCGCTCCCAGATCTCGGATTCGGTCTACAGCATCGAAAAAGGTTGCTTTGATCTCCTGATCGATCTTAGATTCCGGACGATAGGAATAAGAGATATCGCTATAGCATAGTTCCGATAGGATTCCGATTCGCATTCCCTCAAAGGCATTTCCTGTTAAAGCGTTATAATAATCGATCCCTGTCATTTCGCCTAAAACAAGGGCCTGATCTGTTACAGACCGTGTGATCACACCGGGAACATCCCGTGTGCCGTTTAGGATCTCGATCCCCTCCCGATCCAGAAGCCCCCGTGTGGGACGTAGGGCAATACAACCGTTCAGAACAGCAGGATATCTCAGAGAAGCGTTGGTATCTGTTCCCAGCCCCGCATAACAGAAATTCAGGCTGACAGCTGCGGCACTGCCACCGGAGGAACCACCGGCAGAAAGTTCTGTGCCATAGGCGTTGAAAGTTTCTCCCACAGCATCACTTGCGGTAAACTGCGCCTCTTGGGCTTCGGTGGACATATTCGATTTTCCCAAAATGACAGCGCCTGCGTCTAACAACGTTTGAACGATGGTGGCGTTTGTCCAAGAGACAGAACCGAACTGATATAAGCCATTGGTAGTGGGATAGCCCTCGTAGGCAATGTTGTCCTTTACGACAATCGGGATCCCCAAGAGCATATTGTGCTCCGACCCTTGGGATAATAGGGCATCCCGTTTTGCCGCTTCCTCCAATGCGTTATCGCATAGGGTAATGAAACAGTTGTAGGTATCATTGTAGATCTCGATCCGATCCAAAAAATATTGGGTCAGTTCTACGCAGGTGATCTGACCTTGATCAAGAGCCTCTCTCGCGGTGAGAATGTCCGATTCAAACAAAGCAGAAAGAACATCTTCTTTTTCATCTTTCGGCTCTGTGGCATGGACAACGGGTAGTAACAAACATAGACATAAAAGGAGTGCTGTCAATTTCATAGGCGCCACCTATCCATCGAATTACAGCAAATCCCCGCCCACCGGAGTTCGGCAGAACGGGGATTCGCTAAAGAAAGAGAAAAGAGAGATAAAAATGAAAGGAGAAAGAACGGGGTGTAAGGATGATGGGCTCCTTACACTTACAGTATATATGGAGTTTTTTAAGGAATTATGAACGATTTTGGAATATTTATAAAATTAGGAACAAATTTCGATCTGGCACATTGCCATGGTCTTTAGGGCGGCTTCATGGCTTTC
>JAZSAO010000349.1:0-3296 GCA_045601945.1 Faecousia sp.
GCATCTGCTGGGGGTTAACCGTATCAGGCAGCGCATTCAGGCGGGCATTCTCCGCCTTGCAACGCTCCAGCCAGCGGGTAGTCCGGGCAACGGAGTCCAGAACATACTTCCGGGGTGCAGGATTTTCAATGCACTCATCAAAAGCCATACAGATATCGGAGCCTAAATTGGACTGGATCTGCATACTCTCCTCAGGTCCCATAAAAATCTTACGGCCATCTAAGTGAGATGCAAAATAAACCCCTTCCTCTTTGATCTTACGAAGCGCAGACAAGGAGAACACCTGGAATCCGCCGGAATCAGTCAAAATAGGGCCATCCCATGTCATAAACTTATGGAGCCCCCCCATGTCTCGCACTACCCGATCACCGGGACGAAGATGCAGGTGGTATGTGTTAGACAATTCTACCTGACAACCGATATTCTTCAGATCCTCTGCACTGAGCGCACCTTTGATCGCACCCTGCGTGCCTACATTCATGAACACAGGTGTCTGTACCGTACCGTGAGCACAGGTAAACTCGCCTCTACGGGCAGCCCCCTCTGTCTTTAAAACTTTAAACATAGTCAATACCTCGTTTTGTGGATATAGGTTCCTGTTACAGAATCAGCATAGCATCGCCGAAGGAGAAAAATCTGTATTTTTCCCTCACAGCTTCCTCATAAGCCTTCATAACATGGTCATAGCCGGCAAAAGCAGATACCAGCATAATCAGTGTGCTTTCCGGCAAATGGAAATTGGTGATCAATCCATTCATAGCCTTGAAGTGATAGCCGGGATAAATAAAAATCTCCGTCCAAGCAGAACTTTCCACGAAAGTTCCGTCCTCTTTTGCCAAAGACTCCAGTGTTCTGCAGGAGGTGGTTCCTACACAGATGATCCGACCGCCTTTCGCCTTTGTAGTGTTGAGAATCTCTGCGGTCTCTTTGGAAATCATGCAAAATTCCGAATGCATATGATGGTTGGTCACATCGTCTACCTTTACAGGGCGAAAGGTTCCCAAACCAACATGAAGCGTCACAAAGGCAAGCTGAACGCCTTTTTCTGCAACCCGTTGCAAAAGTTCCTTGGTAAAATGCAATCCCGCAGTAGGAGCAGCTGCGGAGCCGTTGATCTTGGAATAAACGGTCTGGTACCGCTCCCCATCTTCCAGTTCTTCCTTAATATAAGGAGGTAAGGGCATTTTCCCCAGCCGTTCCAGTTGTTCTAAGAAAATACCATCATAGAAGAATTCCACCAAACGATTGCCGGTCTCCGTTTCCCCGACGACCTTAGCAGTCAGGGCACCGTCGCCAAAAATCACCTCAGCTCCTTCTTTCAGCTTTCTTCCCGGCTTTGCAAGACACTCCCAAACATCTCCTTCCTTCTGTGTCAGGAGGAGGATCTCCACGGCTCCGCCTGTAGGTCTATGCCCTAACAAACGGGCGGGAAGCACACGGGAATCATTCATAACAAGGCAATCTCCGGGTTGCAGATAATCCAAGACAGAGAAAAACTGCTTGTGGTCCAAAGCACCGGTTTCTTTATCCATTACAAGTAACCGAGAACTGTCTCGCTGCTGTAGCGGTGTTTGTGCGATCAACTCCGGAGGCAGATCATAGTAAAAATCACTGGTTTTCAATCTTCTTCCACCTTCCGCCCTTTCGGGCTTATATATCTATAATAAACATATATCTTCATAACTTATTTATTATACCCTATGTTCCCTAATAATGCAACAGAAATATTCACCATTCTCCAAAACCTCGCATAGGATTGATGGGAGGTGTTTTTATGAAAGAGCCTGTATTTTTGGGAACTGCAACTGCCCTTGTGACCCCTTTTGATCAAGAAGGGATCGACTTCAAGAGTTTGGACCTTCTTTTAAAGAAACAGTTGGATGCTAAAATCCCCGCTTTGGTACTCTGCGGTACCACAGGAGAAGGCAGCACACTTTCCAAAGAAGAGAAAGCACAGCTTTGGATGCACTGTGTACACTACGCAGACGGCGCTTGCAAAATCATAGCGGGAATTGGCTCTAATAACACTCTGTCATCTGTAGATTTAGCGCAAACGGCGGAGCGATGTGGCGTAGATGCCCTTTTAGCTGTGACCCCCTATTATAACAAATGTACTCAGAGCGGCTTAATAGAACATTATCGCACTGTCGCTTCAGGAAGTTCGCTTCCTATGATCACCTATAATATTCCTTCTCGTACGGGAGTGAACATGACCACAGAAAGTTGCCGCAGTCTATCCACACATCCCAAAATCAACGGAATCAAGGACGCAGGAGGCAATATCAGTCAAACCGCACAACTATGCGCCCTACCCAATTCCTCCGTCTGGTCGGGTAATGACGATCAAATCGTACCGATCATGTCATTAGGCGGCTGTGGTGTAATATCCGTTCTGGCGAACCTATGTCCTGAAATTGTAAAAGCAATAACCGATCAATGTTTTGCAGGACAATATAAAAGAGCCGCAGAACTGCAGCTCCATTATTTACCTCTCATAGAGGCTCTGTTCTACGAAGTCAATCCCATACCCATTAAAGCAGCTTTGGCTTCTCAGGGATTGTGCAAAAACCTTTTACGTCTTCCTCTCACTCCACTGTCTGAAGCAGGAAGAGAAAAATTATTCGCCGCTATGGAGCGATGTCTCATCTAATTGCTCGTAGCTGCAAAGGTTCCGCAAACTACGGAGTCTGCCCCCGCCAAAGAAAGGATCTTGCTGCATTCGTCGAGCGTTGCTCCACTGGTAATAACATCATCGATCAGCAGGATCCTTTTCCCCCATATCTCACGTTCATTAAACACAGTATAGACATTGGCCACATTTACTTTTCTGGCTTTATGGTCATGGATCTGCGCCTGCGCT
Source organism: Faecousia sp. (assembly GCA_045601945.1). GTDB lineage: Bacteria > Bacillota > Clostridia > Oscillospirales > Oscillospiraceae > JAZOXB01. The sequence goes on from JAZSAO010000349.1 coordinate 2,861, forward strand.
GAATTGTGTCGAACTTTTCGTAGCAAGCATTTAACAGGGATCCCCAACTCCTTGCCTACAGCTTTAGCGATCTCTTCGCCCTGATCATAGCCACGCTTCTTTTTCCGTTTTTTACTAACAGGCACCCAAGTGATCACATCCGCAGTTACGTTCTCCTCGAAAAGCTTCATAGCAAGGAGTCTTCCAAAAGCCTGACCATAAAGCTGTTTCCCCGAAAATTTCAGTTTCTTTACAGCAGAAGCTACGTCCTTCTTATAATAGAAAACGCTATAACAACACTGAAAATGCTTCCCTCTTGACACAGAATGAGGAACTCTCTCCGTAGTCATGCGGCAATTATGGCACAAATCCGTCTCATGCCGAGAAAGGATCTTCGTGCATAGGACACACTTGCGAGGATATAAGAGATCTAACAGGCTGTTCCAAAGCATTTTGA
>JAZSAO010000350.1:0-2690 GCA_045601945.1 Faecousia sp.
CCCAGAGCCGCAGTGGAGGAAGTAAAGGTAAAGGTGCCGTAGGTGGTTGTCTTCCACTTATAACTGTCCGTACCCATTGCGGTACAGGTCGGAGCCTTGGTAACGGTCTTGGTGTAGTCCGTGGTGTTCAGCTTCGGCAGAGTGACGGTGGTAGTAACGGAGCACTTGGAGCAAGTACCTGTCAGGGTGCCGGTGGCAGAAGTAGTCGGTGTCTTAGTTGCGGCATAGGTGTAGCTATGGTTCACCACATCGGTATATGTATCCTGATAGCTGTGAGAACAGCGAGTACAAGCATGGGTCGTATAGCCCTGTGCCGTACATGTCGGTTTTGTAACCGTATGCTTCCAAATATGTTGCATAGGTACGCCGTTTTCGGGACCTACGTAGATATAGTCAATCGTAGCAGTTCCGTCGGCAGAAGATTCTATATACTGAAAACGAAGTCCCAATTGGATGATTTTGTCAGCTTGGCGGAAGGTGTCGCTAAGAGGAAGGGTCAGAACCAGATATTTCCCATTTTGGACTGTGTAATTGATGACATTTTCGTAGTTATTGCCATCATAAACTCCGTCATACATTCCCCCGTACATCATAAGGATTCTGGAAGGCTTCCCCTCTACAGCCTGGCAGTTTTCCAGCTTAAACCGTACTTGGAGCACCCGGGCATTGGCAGGGTTAAAGTCTAAGCAGGTTCCGTTTTCGTTCCACTGATAGGTTCCATCGGAAGGAGCCGTTGCCAAAACAGGGCCTAGGGTATTCGTATTCTTAATTTTAGTCGTTACAGTGCCGCTTGCGTTATCAATGGTAAAATCCTTAGTTGCACCATAGCCGGCAGTTGTCCAGTTCCCGGTGTCATAGGCATATCCTTTGTATGGGGCTGTCTTATACCGAGCCTGATCCTCAGGCGTGTTAGAGAAATCAAAGAGCAGAGCATCCTCGATGGGCTTGGCAGGATTCTTTCCAACGTAAATGCTGTCGATTTTCACAGAGCCGTTTTTGATATTTCGGAAGGTCAGGCGGAAAGTTTCCACTTTGGAAAGGCCTGCAACCCCACTCTGGGTCAGAGGAACATTCACGGTAATAAACCCTGCATTGGCTTTTGTAAGAGAGAAGGATTTCACGTCTGCCTTCCATTTTCCCTTTGCATCGTTTCTGTTAGAAGCGGCGAATGCAAGACTTGGATTTTTCGCCGTGTCTATCTGCTGGCAATTGGTAAGGCGGAATCGAATCTGCGCCACCTCTGCTTCCTGTGGGTCAAAATTCAGTCCATATGCCGTTTCCGGTGCAGTGGTTCCGTTGGTATCGGTCATGATATAGGGCTCACCCGTTGCAGATACATCAAAGGAGAGCACCCCTTCGGATTTGTTGATCACACGGTTGGAAACCAAAGCCGAATCATATGTCCAGTAAGCTGTATGATAGTCAAAGCTGTTATGGCGATATGCATTCTGCTTATAGTGCATACGGGCATCATTGGTATCCGTAAAGTCAAACCGCAAAGACGTGTTAAGCTTCACATCCGCCACCACAAAGGGATGGTCAGAAATTTCATAGGATCCGTTTGCCTCGTAGCAGATGGTATGGTAGGCGATGCTACCGTCTGCAGTTGCAGTAATGTGATCGATCTTATTCAGGGAATCCCCTCTGACAGCGGCATGGTTACGGCTGTCCAAGGAGTGGGAATTGACCAAAAATCTACGGTATTCCTGAGAATCGTCTTGACAGTTAAAGTCTCCTGTTACGATGACCGTATCACCGTAGATATTGCGCAGATCATTTACCTTTTGGGCAAGCTGTTCTGCTTGCAAAAGTCGCTCTCCGGCTTTGTTTGCCCCGGGCGTCCAGTGAGTACTGATAAATACGAACTGTTTCCCTGAGGATTTCAGGGTGAATACCGCCCAAACAATACAGTGTCCGTTGGTTCGGCTGGTATAAGCCTCTACACCTTGGGTATTCAGAGTCAGTAGATCCTTGCGATAAAGAATACTGTTGAGTGCCAAGCCCACATTAGGAACAAAATTGTAGTAGGAATAGCCGGCAACGTCCGGTGCTTCGATCCAGCCCCATTTCTCCCCATCCAGCTTCTGGAATGCTGTGTACCAAGTGGGACTGACCTCCTGGGTTCCTACTACTATGGGATTGTTTTCTTCCAGCATTTTGGCAACTCGAAGAACGCGAGTGTTTGTGGCTTCCGGAGCAACACCGTCACTGGACCAGCTTGCAAATTCTGCTCGCAGATTGGCACTCATGATCCGCACGTCAGAAGCTGTCGTGTCCTGTGCCGCTGCCTTTGCCTCCGGTCTTGCCACCGGAATAAGTGGCAGCAAGAAAGTGGCAAGTAGCAGAATTAGGATCAATTTTTTCATTTTATCATCCTTTCAGTATGCCGTGCAGATGGAAAAGCACGCTTTCCCATCTGCACTTAGTTTTCGTTCCATAATTAAGAGAAGTATGCCTTTGCGCAGTCAGAATAAGCAAAGAGAGCCTTGCACAAGTCGTCTAAGGTACCCGATTTTCCATTACCGTAGGTATCGGCGGCATATTGTACAGTGCCGGAAACTACGGTATCACCGGACAGGATCTGTACCGTCAGCACGGAACGAAGTTCCGCCGCAAGAAGGGAATCTAAGGTGAAGGCATAGTAGCCACGGCTGGGATTATAGGCTTCTATTTCGGAAATGGTCAGTTCT
>JAZSAO010000351.1:0-5785 GCA_045601945.1 Faecousia sp.
TTCTTGTCGATTTTTTGTGTCCCTGCGGGACGAACAGGAATGCAAATTTTCGTTTATCGAACCGGTTTAAGTTAGTAACTGCCCTTGCCTCTCCAATGGGAGAGGTGCCGCGACTGCGGCGGAGAGGGCAGTAGGGATTCCCGTATTTGTACCGATTTCGTAGTAGGCAGAGAAGGATCCGGTACTTTCTCTGATAGTTGGTTCTATTTTCTACTGCATACTGCCCTCTCAGTCGCCCAAGGGCGACAGCTCTCCCAGAGGGAGAGCCAAGGGCTAATTCTGATTTGGTAAACGGTTCGACAAACTGTGATTTGCAATATGATGGCAATGGGCGTAGCACATGATTTTCAATCCGTGGCGTAGCCACACATCAATTATTCATTATTCATCAGCAACGCGACTTCATTATTCATTACGAACCAACGGGGCGACCTGTCAAGGTCGGATGATATAATCCTCTTTACGAGGGATGGCGGGGCGGCAGGGGCCGTCGGCATAACCCAGAATGCAGTGGCCGCAACCGGTATAGGTTTCGGGGATACCCCACTTCTTGAGGAGAGCCTTTCCTTCCGGACTGTCAAATTCCTGCTTTGCCCGATGGATCCAGCAGGAGGCGACTCCCAGAGAGTGAGCGGCATTCATCATGTTCCCCATAACCAGAGAAGCGTCTTCCAGACCGGTATAGACTTCTGTATCATAGAGAACGACACAGACCGTGGGGGCACCGTAGAAGGGGTGAGCACCTACTTGTCCCATAACAGCGGCATTCATCATTTCCAGTTCTTCGATGGCTTTGGGATCTTGCAATACTACGATTTTGACAGGCTGTCTTGCCATTCCGCTGGGGGCGTAGGTTCCGGCAAGGAGGATCTGCTGCAAGGCTTCTTCCTCCACCTGCTTAGGCAGGTAACTGCGGCAGCTTCTTCTTTCTACCAGACATTTCATAATTTCGTTCATGCTTATACTTCCTTTCTGTTTAGAGATTGGGTCTAAGGGAGACTTCTCCCATGGAGATGAACTTACGGGTTCCATCGGGAAAACGGACTAAGATTTCGCCGTTTTCTCCTAAATCTTCGGCAAAGGCTTCCTGCGTGCCGGAAGGAGAGATCACCAGGACATCTTTTTGTAAAGTCACACAGGCTTTACGATATTCTTCTAACCATTGTTTTTTCTGTTCTATGAGTTGACGGTCTAATTCCTGAAGTCGCAGTATCAAGGCTTGTAATAGAGCATCCTCATCTACCCTGCCGCAAAATTCTCTAAGTGATCCGGCAACAGACTGTAATTCTTCCGGAAAGAATTCTGTGTTGCAATTAATGCCGATGCCGATGATTACGCCGCCTTGTGGGGCAACTTCTGTTAGGATGCCGCAGACCTTTTTCCCCTGTACTTGTAAGTCATTGATCCATTTAATATCTACATTCAAGGGACAAATGTCCATGATCCCTCTGCGAACGGCAACGGCTGCCATAGGCGTTACGTGAAGGAGTTGATCTAATGGTTCTTGCCGTTTTAATAGGAGGGATAGATAAAGACCGCCTTCTTGACTGACAAAGGTTCGACCCAATCGTCCCCGTCCTCCTGTTTGCACACGGCTGCATAGAATGGTTCCGTCAGAAGCATTTTCCATTGCTTTCAGCACGGTGTTAGTGGAATCAACAGTTTCATATCGGATCAGAGTCCATGGCTCCATGAGATTTTTCCTTTCTTTCATAGGGTATTGCTTTTTTAAAAAAATAAGCTATAATAATTGTATCGTATTTTTCTTGATATGTAAATGTTTTTTTGAAAGGTTCCTTATATTATGAAAAAATCTCAGATACAAAAAATCCTTTTAACTGCATTGTTTACCGCCTTTACAGCAGCAGGAGCGATTCTTCACATCGGTGATGCTTCTCTACAGACCTTGTTTTCTGCACTGTCCGGTATTCTTTTAGGTCCTGTATGGGGACCTGTATCCCAGCTTCTCTATGTCTTGATGGGTCTAATGGGAGTACCGATTTTTATCGAAGGTGGCGGTCTTTTCTATGCAACACATCCTACCTTTGGATTCTTGCTGGGAATGATCCTGTCTTCTTTCGTTACCGGTATTCTCACGGAAAAGACGGTTATGAATCTCTGGATGGTTTCCATTTTGGGATTGCTTTCAGCCTATTTAGTAGGTCTCCCCTTCTTGTATCTGATTTCCCGTTTTTATTATAAAACCGAGGGTATGACCTTTATCATTGCACTGAAAATGGTATTGGTGTACATTCCTATGGATTCTCTTAAATTGTTGGTGATTGCTCCTATCGGTAAACGGTTAATGCCTACTCTCCGTAAGGATCTGTATGAATTATGAGTCACTCTGAAAAGGAGACGATGTTATGAATATTGTGATTATCGGATCCGGCAAGGTAGGAATTACCCTTGCAGATCAGTTATCGAAAGAAGGCCATCAGGTTACGGTTCTGGATCGAAAAGAAGAAAATATGGAGCGTTTATCGGCAATGGATCTGCAAATTTTGGAGGGAGACGGTCTCCATATTGATGCGCAGAAAGAAGCCGGTGTGCCCGATGCGGATCTTGTGATTGCAACCATGGGGACGGATGAGCAGAATCTGACGGCCTGTATGATCGCTAAAAAGTTGGGTGCGGAAAATACGGTAGCCCGTATCCGTAATCCGGATTATATTGCTTCTGTTCTCTTGTTAAAAGACGAGATCAATCTCCGTATGATGCTCAATCCGGAAAGAGCCTGCGCATCGGAAATTGCCCGTCTTCTTCGTACGCCTTCTTCTATTAAAATCGATACCTTTTCTAAAGGGCGTGTGGAGATCCATAAGACCCAATTGTCTGAGTCGTCACCCTTGGCGGGAAAATCTCTCATGGAACTGGGCAAACTGCAATCCGGCGTTCTGGTTTGCGCCGTAGAACGAGGAGAAGACCAAGTATCTATTCCCGATGGCTCCTTTGTTCTGCAAAAAGGAGATCGAATCAGCTTTGTGGCAGAACCTGCAACGGCTGTAAAGTTTCTTAAAAAAATCGGGATCCCTACCAATCCCGTCCGTGAAGTGATGCTCATTGGTGGTGGGATGATCTCCTATTACCTTGCAGAGCAGCTGATTGCTTTGGGGATCCGTGTTAAGATCATTGAGAAAAACGAGGAGATTTGTGAATACCTTTCTCAGCATCTGCCCAAGGCGACTATTATCGAAGGAGATGGAACCAGTGAGCAGCTTCTTTTGCAAGAAGGGATCGCTTGTATGGATGCCGTAGCAGCCTTAACAGGCGAGGATGAGGAGAATATTCTGATATCTCTTTTTACGAAAAGTGTCTCAAAAGCAAAGCGAATCACAAAAATCAGCCGCTTTGGATTCTCTCAGGTCATTTCTTCTATGGATCTGGGAAGTGTCTTCTATCCCCGATACATTGCATCGGATATTACGGTTCGGTTTGTTCGTGCACTGCAAAATTCCTTCGGTTCCAATGTAGAAACCTTGTATAAACTTGTTGGTGGTAAGGTAGAGGCTCTGGAATTCCGTGCAACCACAGCTTCAGCTGTCTGTGGGAAGCAACTCATGACCCTAAAGCTTCAGCATAATCTTTTGATCGGAGCCATTAACCGCAATGGTCAGATCTTGATTCCCGGTGGCCGTGATACCATCGAACCGGGAGATATGGTGGTAGTTGTTACAACAGCTTCCGGCCTAAATGATCTGGATGATATTCTGGATAAACGGAGATAAGTTATGAACTATAGGATGATTTTCTCCATTTTAGGAATGGTGCTGATTTTACTGGGAGGATTTCTCCTTCTGCCTTGTGCGATAGCCTTGTTCTATGGAGAGGGAGATTTTACCGCATTGATCATAACCGCAGTGATCAGTGGGATTGTTGGTGGTTTGTTGATGCTCCTTAGGCCTAAGGAGGATCGACAACTCATGCATGCCAGAGAGGGCTTTGTCATGGTTGCTCTGTCTTGGATCATGATTTCTCTGGTAGGCGCCCTCCCCTTTTATCTAAACGGCTCTATCCCCTCTTACTTGGATGCGGTGTTTGAGACTGTCTCCGGCTTTACTACCACGGGTGCCAGTATTCTCACAAATGTAGAGGCAATGCCTCATGGTTTGCTCTTGTGGCGTAGCTTTACCCACTGGATCGGTGGTATGGGCGTTCTGGTTTTTATGTTGGCTGTGGTTCCTATGTCCGGAGAAAGCATTTATCTCCTGCGCGCAGAGTCTCCCGGTCCCTCGGTCAGTAAAATGGTTCCCAAAATGCGAACCTCTGCTGCCATTACCTATGGGATCTATATTGCAATGACTCTCTTGCTGATCCTGCTGTATCAGATTGGCAGAGTATTTGGTTGGGGAAGTATTTCTCTGTATGACAGTGTTTGTTTGGCTTTCGGTACTGCAGGAACAGGTGGTTTTGCAGTTCGATGCGACGGTTTGGCAAGCTACTCAATGTATGAACAGGAATTGACAACAGTTTTTATGATCCTGTTCGGTGTAAATTTCTCTATCTATTTCTTCCTGATTTGCAGAAAATATAAATTGGCTTGGCAAAATTCGGAACTGAAATGCTATATCAGTATCATTCTGGTTGCAATTACGCTGATCACAGTAAATTTAGTTACTACGGGAGGATTTTTCTCCAACGTTGGGGATACGATTCATCATGTAGCCTTTTCTGTAGGATCTGTGATCACAACTACCGGCTATGGTACGGTAGATTTCTCTCAATGGCCGGAATTTTCACGAATCCTATTGGTGATTCTCATGATCGTGGGTGCCTGTGCAGGGTCTACCGGCGGCGGTATGAAGGTCAGCCGTGTACTGATCCTCTTTAAAAATCAGGCAAGAGAATTAAGACGGATGATCCATCCTCACGCTGTGGAAATTATTACTATGGATAAGAAAAAGGTAGATAAGAGTGCTATTAGCGGTACAGGTGCCTTCTTGTCCGTTTACTTTGTGATCATGATCATTTCCATTGCTCTTGTGGGTCTGGATAACTTCGGTACGGAGACGACGGTGACAGCGGTTATGGCAACTCTGAATAATATTGGACCGGGCACCAGTGCTGTGGTAGGTCCCTTTGGTGGCTATACTGCCTTTTCGCCTCTGTCTAAGCTGGTGATGATCTTCGATATGCTCTGTGGTCGATTAGAGTTATTCCCAATGCTCCTGCTCCTGCGTCCCTCTACGTGGAGACGGCACTGAGATTATTAAGAAAAACCTTCCCTTTCCGGAGAATATTCTCCTAAAAGGGAAGGTTTTCTGATTATTCTTCTATAGAAACGATAGAGATGGCTTCTCTTAATAAAAGGTTGATCAGTTCGTTTCGGGAACGGTTGGTTTTGGCAGAAAGGTCATCCAATTGATCTACCAATTCTTCTTTCATGCGGACGGAGACGATCTTGTAGCCGTCTTCTCCTTTGCGTTCGGTTTTCTTTGAGATTTTAATTTTTCCTGTCATCCGTATCACCTCGTTATCCTAAGTATACCTTGACTTCAGGAATAAATATATATTATAATTATATAGTTATTATATAACTACAAAATTATAGTGGAGGTTATTATGGAAACAGAAATGCACAAAAAGATGTATGCGATTCTATGCTATGCCGCTTCAGAAGCCATTGACGCATTGGAAAGCCCGGAAAATACGGGAAAAGCCAAAGAAATTTTGCAAAATGCCTTATGGCAGGCTGAGGAGCTTTACATTACCGCAGAAGAGTCTGATTGATATAAACAACCATAAACGACTAAAAGTCTCTTGCACCGAAACCGATGCAAGAGAC
>JAZSAO010000352.1:0-2226 GCA_045601945.1 Faecousia sp.
CGTATCCTCCCCTGCAGAATACGCCTTACGGCAACCGCAATCCCAACACTGAATCCCCTTACGGGAATAGCAATGTCGGTCCTGAGTCTCCCTATGGAAATAGCATCCCCAACCATGGAACTCCCTACGGAGGTGGAAACCAACCCTACGGATATGGCGGATATGGGAATGTACCCCCTACAAATCTCCCTCCCACCGGAAATTTCTACTCTATGCCTCCCAAAAAGAAGAAGTCCGGTGGCGGAAAGCTGGCCATTATCATCGTCTGTTGCGTTCTTGCAGGTATCCTCAGTGGTGTACTGGCCTCTACTCTCATGGGCAATTCCGAAGCCACATCGGTCCCTTCGGAGGACGCACCTGCCATTTCTACAGCACCCTCTACCCCGACGATCGGTCGTCCCACCCCTACAGAACCTTCTACTCCTCGTGAAACGCAGCCTCTTGCCACAGCAAGCGGTGAGCAGATGACACTGAATCAAATCTACGCTTCTAATGTTCCTGCTATTGTTGGCATTTCCAACGAATCTACCCAGAATGTTTTCGGTCAGACTACCACTGCCGCCAGTACAGGTTCCGGCTTTATCATTTCCTCCGACGGTGAGATTTTGACCAACTACCATGTGGTAGAAGGGGCCGAGCGGCTTATGGTAACCCTCCATGACGGCAGAGAGTTCCCCGCAACACTGATCGGTTACGAGGCAGAAAGCGATGTCGCCCTTATTAAAATCGAAGCAAAGAATCTCCCCGTTTGCGCCATTGGCAATTCCGACCATGTATATGTAGGCGAGCAGATCGCCGCAATCGGTAATCCTATGGGCGAACTGACCTACTCCATGACTGTTGGATATGTCAGCGCAGTCAATCGTTTTGTGAATACCGATGGTACTCCTATCAACATGATTCAGGTGGATGCCGCTATCAACCCCGGCAATTCCGGTGGCCCCGTATTCAATCTTTACGGCGAGGTTATCGGCATCGCAACTGCAAAGTATTCCGGCACCCTAAGCGGCGGAGCTACCTTAGAGGGTTTGGGTTTTGCCATCCCCATTAACGACATTGTAGAGATTCTCAACGATCTGCGAATCAACGGCAAGGTTCCCGACCGTGCCTATATGGGCGTTATGGTCAGTATGCTGCCCTTGGATCAGGAAACCTACGGCATTGACCATGGCGTTTTTGTCCAATCCGTAGACGAGGGCGGCAGTGCATATAATGCCGGCGTTCAGGCTAACGATATCATCACCAAAATCGGCGATGTAGAGATCCTTGCCTACGAAAATCTCCAGCAGACTCTGCGGAAATACCGGGCCGGAGACGAAACCACCATTACCGTCTACCGCAATGGGCAAACCATCACCCTTCCCATCGTCTTTGATACAAAGCCCGAGACTACCGAAACGCCCCCCGCTACAGACCCCCAAACCACGGAGCCCGTAGAGCCTACAGACCCCGGTGAGGAAGAAAATCCTTGGGGCACCTTCCCTTGGGAAGATTTCCCGTGGGGTAATTTCGGCGGCTAACAGCCACCATTTAAAACACAATCTCCTTTCTTACGAAGCCCTTTCCGGTCTCCTCCTCTCTACCGGGAAGGGCTTCCTTTGTTTTCTTTTCCCCTTGTTTTTTGTCTAAAATTATGCTATACTCGAAAAGAAGTCGGAATATCCGAACATCTTTGAAAAGGAGCCGTTATTATGAAGCAACTGATTCGGCGAAGTGTAAGCCTCTTTCTCTTGTTGGCTGTCGTACTGTCTCTCCTGCCTATTTTAGGTGTCACACCTACAGTCAATGCCGCAAACCTGTCTACGGATATTTACCAATTGCCCAGCAAGACCCTAAATGATGCAGGGACAAAGTATCGGCAAAATATGTCCTACATCATCCGTACCCGTAACGGTAAGATCATTGTCATCGACGGTGGCTACAGCACTAACAATTCCGATGCCAACTACTTGATTTCTCAACTAAAATCCATTACCGGCAAGGATGTTCCCAACGTAGATGCATGGTTCTTCACCCATGACCACGGGGATCACGTAGGGGCTTTTAAAGCCATCGCTGCCCGTATGCCCACGTCCCTAACGGTAGACACAGTGTATTATCGCTTTGCAACCGACGCAGAGATTGACAAATACGCTCCCGAAGCTGAGCGAGCTTCTCTGAAAACATCGGTACAAAGCTTCCGCAATCACGTTAAACTTATGAAGAAGGACAACGGCACCCCTACAG
>JAZSAO010000353.1:0-4280 GCA_045601945.1 Faecousia sp.
GCTCGTGCAGAAGGCAACACCGGTGAAGTGCTGCTCAGCTTCATCGAGCGCCGTCTGGATAATGTTGTTTATCGCCTCGGCTTCGCTGCTACCCGTCGTGAAGCTCGTCAGCTCGTCAACCACGGTCACTACACCGTCAACGGCAAGCGCGTGAACATCCCCTCTTACATGGTTAAGAATGGTGACGTCATCGCTGTTTGCGAAAAGAGCTGCTCCAACAACCGTTTCAAGAAGCTGAAGGAAGACGATGCATTTGTCGCTGCTCCCAAGTGGCTTGACCGCGACAAGAACACCCTGACCGGCAAGGTTATGGCCCTGCCCACCAAGGAAGACATCGACTTCGAGATCGCAGAGCACCTCATCGTCGAGTTGTACTCCAAGTAAGGCTTCACCCTCGTTTATTGGTAAGCTGGTTTACAAAGCAAGACTTTTGTTTTGCTGCAATTTCATAAGGAGGGTATTATTGTATGGTAGAAATTATTAAGCCGCCGCGTATTGAGTGTATCGACTCTCCCGATGATTCCTCTCATGGAATATTCTGTGTAGAGCCTCTGGAAAGAGGCTACGGCACAACCCTCGGCAATTCTCTGAGACGGATTCTCTTGTCCTCTTTGCCCGGCACTGCTGCGACGTCTATTAAGATCGCCGGTGTCCAGCATGAATTCTCTACAATTCCCGGCATCAAGGAAGATGTTACGGAAATCGTACTGAATGTAAAGAGAATCATCTCCAAGCTGCACTGTGATACAGTGAAGACCGTTTATATTGATGCCTCCGGCGAGGGCGAGATCACCGCCGGTGACATCATTGCCGATGCAGAAGTAGAGATCCTGAATAAGGACTTGCATATTTGCTCTATGTCCCCCGAGGCTTCTCTGAACATGGAGATCACCATGAGCCGTGGTCGTGGTTATGTTCCCGCTGATCGGAACAAGAGACCTGACATGCCCATTGGTGTGATCCCTGTTGACTCCCTCTATTCTCCCGTTTACAAAGTCAATTACACTGTTGAAAACACCCGTGTTGGAAACATGACTGACTTTGATAAGCTGACATTAGAGGTTTGGACTGATGGCACTATCACTGCCAAGGATGCTGTTTCTATCGCAGCTAAGATCCTGAGCGAGCATCTGAGCCTGTTCACCGATCTGTCTGAGAACGTTGGAACTCATCCCATCATCCGTGAAAAGAATCAGGATGTAGATCCCCCTGCATTGAAGCTGACGATCGAAGAATTGGATCTGTCTGTCCGTAGCTTCAACTGCCTGAAGCGCGCTAACATCAATACTGTTCGTGATCTGATTGCTAAGACTCCAGAAGAGATGATGAAGGTTCGTAACATGGGCAAGAAGTCTCTGGATGAAGTGCAGAATAAGCTGGAAAAGATGGGCTTGTCCTTAGCCACTGAAGAATCCGGCAATAACAACTAATTATCTCAGTAATCCCTTGACCTTTTAAGAAGGAGGAAATACGAATGTTTGGAACCCGTAAGCTGGGCAGAACCAGTGAACAGCGTCGTGCAATGCTGCGTCAGCTGACCACCGATCTGCTGGAACACGGCAAGATCGAAACAACCTTCTGCCGCGCTAAGGAAGTGCAGCCCGTTGTTGAGAAGATGATCACTCTGGGCAAGAAGGGCAACTTGGCAGCATATCGCCGCGCACTGTCCTACATCACTAAGGAAGACGTTGCTAACAAGCTGTTCAAGGAAATCGCTCCCAAGTATGCAGAGCGCAACGGCGGCTATACTCGCGTTGTTCGCATCGGCGTTCGCCGTGGCGACGCAGCAGAGATGGCTATCATCGAGCTGGTGTAATCACTAAACTATAAAAGAAGACTGTCGGATCACTCCGGCAGTCTTTTTTATGATTCGTCCGACGATATATCAAAAAAGGCTTCCAACGGCACCAAAGCCATAAGAAGCCTTTTCAGTTATTTTAGGATAGAGGTATTTCATTTGGCTGTACTTTATTTCGGATTATGCTCACTTAGAGTGATAACCTAAATTGAGCATATCCATGATGTTAGCACGGTGGAAGTTATCTCTTATTTTCTGGATTTATAATCGGCTTCAATATTGGACTTCCATTTGTCGGACATTTTGGGGGCTGAGCGGAAATTACCGATGGCGCAGGATAGGGACTCGTAGATGACTTCTGTGCCTTGGGTGTCTGCGTGGTAGTTGGTAGCCCGTTCCGGCGCAATGCCGAAGCGACCGGCTTCCTTGGCGGCATCAATGTTAGCCCCTAAGAAGAGGAATTCCCATCCGTACTTTTCCTTTTGGCGAGTGATCATATCTTTTACTTTGTCATAGGTGTAGGTACGACTTGCATTCTCCATGCCATCGGTAGTGATGATGAACAGAGTTTTTTCAGGCCGATCTTCTTCGCGTGCGTACTTGTGGACATTGCCGATATGATGGATTGCACTGCCTACGGCATCTAACAGAGCAGTACAGCCTCGGACATAATATTCCTTTTCGGTCATCTGTGGAACGCGATCCAGAGGGACTCTGTCGTGGATCACATCACTGTGATTGTCGAATAGAATGGTGCTGATATAACATTCGCCCTCCTCTCCACGTTGTTTCTGAATCATGGAATTGAAACCTCCGATGGTGTCTTTTTCCAGTCCTGCCATGGATCCGCTGCGGTCTAAGATAAAAACCAGTTCTGTCAAATTTTTCTTCATGATAGTTCCTCCTAATGATTTTGATTGGGTTTGGTTCCTTGTGACTATATACTATCATGTTCCTACTATAAAATGGTCAACTACCGGTTGACTTTTTCAAAAAAAATACCCTTCTCACCGATTTCGAGAGAAGGGTATTGTAATTTATACTTATTTCTAATAAAACGGATTGACCGTTTTATTATGCCGCTAATAAGCGGCATGGCGGGTTTGCCGCCAAGAAATAACCTGTAATACTGTTTCTTCCGCCTAAGGTGGTGCAGGATATTTATCCTGCGATAAAATGGTTTTCTAACCATTTTATCAAGAAACAGTATTATACACCCAGTGTGGTTTGATCGAATTCAAACAGAGTCATATTGATCTCGAACATATTATAGTTGCCCTTTGCAATGAAATACTTAATGATCACGTCGAATTTACTGCTGTTGGTCAATGCGTAGCCGGCTCGACCGATCAGGTCATCGGTTTCATCTAAATTTAGCTCTAAAGCGATTGCAAAGGCTACAGCGGTAGCTTTGGTAGGCTTGTAGGCCGGATTGTTGCGGATCTTAGAGAAATGCTGTTTACTGACATTTGCCTTTTTGTAGATTTCCGAATCCTTCTTCCCGGTCTGATCAATGAGTTTTAACAGGGTCTCTGTAAAGCCTGCGTCCGTATTCTTTAAAAGCTCGTCTAAGGAGGAGATAGGGGTAGCTTCGATTTTGGTGCAGACCGTAGCCGCATTGGGAGAGGGAATGGGTTCACTGTTCTCTCGCTCCGAATTGAATAGAAGGGCTTTGCTACAGGGTGAGTACCTCTGTGCCTCGATTAGATAATCGCAGGAAATGTCGCGATCTCTCTGCCTTCTCAGGGAGGAGGGGGCAGAGAACCGTGCCTTTTGACGGGTGTGTTCCTCATCTATATAATGCTCGTCAATATAGGATTTTACATGGAAAAACAAGCTGCGAGACAGGAGAAAGGATTCCCTGTCCCATACCACCAGATAGATATGTATTTCGTGTTCCATGAGAAATCGGCTGATAGTGTCCATGACAATGTTTAAGGCCTCCTTTTTGGGGAAGCCGTAATTCCCCGTAGAGATCATGGGGAAGGCAATGGAGTCACAGCCCAAATCGGTAGCCATGCTTAGAGCATTTTCGTAGCATTGACGGAGGAGACTTGCTTCGCCTTCCATACCTCCCTGCCATATGGGACCGACAGTGTGGATGACCCATTTGGCTTTCAGATCAAATGCGGGAGTCAGGGCGCATTGACCTACGGGAATGGCTCCGATCATCTTCCGTGCTTCCAAAAGACGGGGTCCGGCCTTCTCATGAATGGCGGCATCCGTTCCCGATCCGATCACGGGATGGGGATTGGCAGTATTTACAATGACATCTACCGCTACTTCTGCAATATTATTCCGAATGATTTCAAAGGGCATTATACCACCTCCTGTTCCTATTATAGTCCGAAATTTCGATTTCGTCAACCCAAGTAGCAGGTGATACATGAAACTGACCAACGATAGCAAATTCCAGTTTAGCGAACCGTTTACCAAATCAGAATCAGCCCTTGCCTCTCCCATTGGAGAGGCAAGGGCCTTT
>JAZSAO010000354.1:0-9276 GCA_045601945.1 Faecousia sp.
CTCCCATTTGCCGCAGTTGCTCCCGATCCAAGGTGGATTCGTATTCCTTTTTTTGCAGTTCCAGTTTTCGCAGAGTTCGTTCCCGGAGGGTAGTAACGGTCTTCCGCAAAGTCTGGGATTTCTGGCGCATACGGTCGGAATGTTCCGTCTGGGTATAGAATCGATCCAAAAGGACGGAGAAGCTGTCTAAAGTTTCTGCCTGCATATAGTCTCCGTACTGATGAATCGGTCGATAGGAAAAATCCTTAGGCTGTCCGTCACACAGGAGAAGGAAGGGAACAAAATTGCGGAATTGGAATTCTCTTACCAAATAGGCGCTGAGTTCGTCCCGATCCATGGTCAGAATATCTCCGTCTGTTTCCCCACAGAAGCCGTAGCTTAATTCTCTGGAAACCAGAGGGGAGAAACCGTCAAAGGTATCAATGAGCCACTTGTCCAATCGTTTGGGGCTGTCTACGGCACGGAGCAGTTCTATGATCTGCTCTTGGGTGGTTTCGTAGGGGGTGGCTCTGCCTTGACGGGGCGGCTCTCTGTAGAATAAACCCGGCAGGACCTGCCGCAGTTCCGACATTTCAAAATCCACACGGCGGAGGCAATCGATGATTCTGCCGTCCTCTCCCGTAAGGATCAGATTGGAATTTCTGCCCATAAGCTCCAATATCAGGTGCTTTTGGCAGGGGATGCCCATTTCATCGGTGCAATCTAACACCAGATCTACCATACGCTCAGCAGGAGGCTGCCGTAAGTCTGCGATCCTACCGCCTGCCAGATGCTTCCGCAGGAGCATACAGAACATAGGCGGCTGGGCGGGATTTTCATAGCTTGCCCCGGTCAAGTGAATTCGGGGACGATTTACATTGGCGGAAAGAAGCAGCCGTTCTTTTCCTCTCAGTTGGAATAGCACTGTGTCCCGGGAGGGCTGCTGGATCTTCTCTACGCGGAGACCCACCAGCTTTTGCCGTAGTTCTTCTAAAACCGCTGTTAAAAATACTGCATCAAATGCCATTGGATCATTCCTCTTCCTTCTGTCCCCGTTGGAACAGTTCTGCGATTCGTTCCTGTCGCCCCATGAGATGGAGCCAGCCAAAGAGAGCTTCTACTCCTGTTGCCTTGCCGTATTGGGAAGCGGTTGCATTCTTGGGGATGGAGCGTACGTGGGCGTTCCGTCCTCGTTTATACACTGCCTGTTCCTCCTCGGTGAGAAGGGGCAGGATCCGCTCTGCAAAGACGGCTTGCGCAGGGGCACATACCCGTGCGATGGTCTGTCGATGAAGGTTGCCGTTGACACACAGGCCACCGGGACACAGCATGGTACGGACATGTAATTCAAAAACCGCGTCTCCCATATGGGCAAGGGCAAGGGCAGACATGGCGTTAATTTCTTTTTCTGTCATAATCTCTCCATAACCAAGCGCATGGCGCCGTACATTCCTGCGTCGTTTCCCAAACGGGACAGGCAGATCTCCGTACCTTCACAGGCGTGGAATTTGTGGATGTTGAAATATTTCTCCACGCCTTTCCGCAGGTATTCTCCTGCTTTGGAAACGCCGCCTCCCAAAATGACCCGATCCGGGTCTACTACACAACAGGCAGAGGCAATGGCCTCTCCCAATAAATCGAGAACCTCATCCAGAACCGCTTCTGCTTCGATATTCCCGTTTTGTGCCAGATCAAAAACTTCTTTACAGGTGAGATCTTGATCCATACGGATCTTTGCCATACGGGAAATGCCTGTAGCAGATGCATAGCATTCGATACAGCCGAACTTGCCACAGGTACAGGGTAGCTTTTCTTTGGCAGGAACGGTGATATGGCCGATCTCTCCGGCAGACCCGTGGGCACCTCCCAACAATTTTCCGTCTACAATGATGCCACCACCGACTCCGGTGCCAAGGGTAACAAAAATGGCACTGCCTTCCCCACCGTAGCAGTGGTATTCTCCCAAAGCGGCGCAGTTGGCATCGTTCCCGCCCACTACGGGTAGGCCGGTAATGGTAGACAGAACTTCGTGAAGATTAAAAACGCCCCAATTCAAGTTGGTACAGCAGTTGACCTCTCCCCGATCATCTACAGGCCCCGGCACACCAATGCCGATGCCACGAACCTGAGCGTGGGTCAGACCATTGCGTTTCATACAATCCAGAATGGCCTTCCCGATGTCGGGGAGAATGGCTTCACCGTTGTTTTCGACTCTGGTGGGGATCTCGAATTTTTCTGACAGAGTATCTCCTTGGAACAGTCCCAGCTTTACGGTAGTTCCTCCGAGATCTATACCGAATATATAAGACATGGTATCTTTCTCCTATGTAAGGATAGTATATAATCTTATTATACACGGGAATGAGATATTTTTCTACTGCTCAAAAAAATTTTTTCATTTCCCATTGCCTTTTTCATGATTTTGCAGTAACATATAGGAGGAGGACTATATAGTAATACTAAAAAGGAGTCATGAATATGATTAAAGTCGATATTTCCAATGTATGGGGCGGCCTTTCTCTCGCGGATATGCTCTCTTGTGAGCAGGAGGTAGTCAATGCCCATCAGCTCCTGACTGAGGGAAAGGGGCCCGGGAATGATTTTTTGGGTTGGCTGAACCTGCCTACCTTTGAGGAAACGGAAGAGATGCGCCGTATTCAAGCCGCTGCAGAGCGGATCCGTTCCAATTCCGAAGTTTTTGTCGTTGTTGGTATCGGCGGTTCTTATCTGGGTCCTCGTGCGGCAATTGAACTGGTTAACGGTTCTTATCACAACCTGAAAAAGGGAAATCCCCAGATCTTCTTTGCAGGGAACAACCTGTCTACCCGTGCATGGAACGAATTATGCCAGATGCTGGAGGGCAAGGACTTTTCCATTAATATTATTTCCAAATCCGGCACGACTACGGAGCCTGCAATTGCCACTCGCGCCCTTCTCCATATGATGAACCGCAAATACGGAGCCGGCGCCAAGGATCGTATCTTTGTTACCACCGATCCCGAAAAGGGGGCTCTCCGTCAGATGGCAACGGAAGAGGGCTATGAGACCTTTGTGATCCCTCCCAATGTAGGTGGCCGTTACAGCGTCTTGACTGCAGTCGGTCTTCTGCCTATGGCAGTTGCCGGTATGAAGCCCACAGATGTTATGCTGGGTGCCGCAAGAGCCCGGAAAGAAATGGATATTCGCAGCTTCGAAAATCCTGTATGGCAGTATGCTACGATCCGTAATCTTCTGTACCGCCGTGGGAAGAAGATCGAGATCCTTGGTAGCTACGAGCCTAATTTCCGCTATTTCGCAGGTTGGTGGCAGCAACTCTTCGGGGAGAGTGAAGGTAAGGACGGCAAGGGAATTTTCCCCGCAACCGTAGAGTTTACGGCAGATCTCCACTCTCTGGGACAGATGATTCAGGAAGGAGAGCGGAACATTTTTGAGACCATCATTCGTTTTGCGCCTCCTGTTAAAAAGGTAGAGATCGGCGACAACGCAAAGGATCTGGATGGTTTGAATTATCTGAAGGGTCAGACCTTAGACTTTGTAGACGAGCAGGCATTCCAAGGAACACTGGCAGCTCATGTAGACGGTGGCGTTCCCAATATTATTATCAATGCCGACGACATTTGCGCAGACACAGTCGGTGAACTGTTCTACTTCTTCGAACTCAGCTGCGGCGTATCGGCTTATAT
The DNA here is from genome assembly GCA_045601945.1 of Faecousia sp. Classification (GTDB taxonomy): domain Bacteria; phylum Bacillota; class Clostridia; order Oscillospirales; family Oscillospiraceae; genus JAZOXB01. Next base: position 3,663 of record JAZSAO010000354.1, read on the forward strand.
GTTGGGCGTAAACCCCTTTAACCAGCCCGGTGTAGAATACTACAAACGGAATATGTTTAAGCTTCTGGGCAAGCCCGGATATTGATCCCATGGGGGAAGGGAAAATGTAACTTTTTTGTGAGCCTCTTGCTTTTTTTCCCGATCCCTGATAGAATAGAAACAGGAACCCGAGGAAACTCGGAGAACAAAGGAGGAATTTCCTATGGTTAAGTTAATTTTGGGTCTGAAGGGTGCCGGTAAGACCGCACAACTGGTTCAGGATATCAACGAGGCAATTAAGTCCGAAACCGGCAGCATGGTGTGCATCGAACTGGGCACAAAGCTGCGCTATGATATTGACAGCCGTGTCAGACTCATCGAGTATCAAGAATATATGATGGGCGACCTGCCCTCCCTGAAAGGCTTTATCAGCGGCTTATACGCAGGCAATTTTGACATCAGCCACATTTTTATCGAGAGCTTCTACAAGCTTCTGAACAATGGCAGCCCTGCGGAGGTAGAAGATTTCGTTCTGTGGTGTGACAAGTTCGGCAGTGCCAGAGATGTTGATTTCACCATTCTGGTTTCCGAAGATCCCGATACCGTTAGCGAAACGCTGAAGAAATATATGTAATACTTATTCCGGTCTGCTGCAAAGGAACTTGTGGCAGACCGTGATTTTTGTGGGTTTGACGGACTAAAAAACAAAAAGTTTCGGTCGAAACCCAAAAAAGGGAGGATTTTGGAACAAGTATTCAGCTTTCTTTCAGCTTTTTTGAGTATGATAATACCATAAAGATCCGCTATGGAGGAAATAGGAATGAAAATATTGATTATCGAAGACGAGAGGGCGTTAGCTGATTCCTTAAAAAGCTTGCTGAATGGAAAGGGTTTTGACGTAGAGATCGCTTACGATGGGGAAACCGGTGCGGAATATGCCATGCTGGGCGTTTATGACCTGCTGATTTTGGATGTTATGATCCCTAATTTGAACGGATATCAGGTTGCCAGACAGGTACGTGCCAGACGTTGTACCACACCGATCCTAATGCTTACGGCGAAATCGGAAACACAAGATCGGATCGAGGGCCTCAACGCAGGAGCAGATTATTATTTAACAAAGCCCTTTGATTCCCGGGAACTGTTGGCTTGCATCAATGCCCTACTGCGGCGGCAGGGGAATCAGGTGGATGAACTGACTTATGGCAACACCAGCTTGGATCTTGCTTCCAGTATGCTTGTTTGCGGAGAAAAGTCCATTCGCCTGACGGCAAGAGAATTTGACGTGATGCGGTTCCTGCTTCAGTCTCAGGGAAGGATCTTGTCTAAGGAAGTTCTTTTGTCTCGAATCTGGGGCTATGAATCCAATGCGGTAGAAAATCACGTAGAAGTCTATGTTGGTTTCCTGCGGAAAAAGCTGGCGCGGATCGAATCCAATATCCGCATTGAAGCCATTCGACGTCTGGGGTATCATTTGGAGGTGGATAAGACGTGATCAAAAAACTGCGCCGCAGGTTTGTTTTTATCAATATGCTGATCGTTGGCGTCATGCTCTTTGTCATTTTGGGTATGACCGTAAACATGACGAAAAACAGCTTGGAGAAGGACAGCTTAGAGGCGCTCTATGCCTCTTATGCACCGGATAAAAAAGATCACCGTGCAGATGGAGGCAAAGAAGAAAAATTCCAAAAACCGGATAATTCCTTTTCTGAGAAAGAGGAAAAGTCTGAAAAAGAGAAGAAAAACTCTAAAATGCCAACATTCACTCTAATGTATTCCGATACAGGAGACATTGTGGCGCAGGGCAGTGATTTCTATGACTTGGCAGATACTGCTTATTTGCAAAAAATTCTTACTCTTGCAGAAGAAAAGGGAACAGATCAAGGGGTCCTTTGGAGTCAGTCCCTTCGATTTCTCCGGATCAATGGGGAGGTCGGCGGCTACAGCTTTGTAGATATCAGCAGTGAGCAATCCACGTTGTGGAATTTACTGCTGGATAGTGTGATCGTTGGTGCCATTGCCTTTGGGGGATTTTTGGTTCTGAGTATCTTCTTGGCCCGTTTGGTCATTCAGCCTGTAGAAAAGGCATGGACGCAGCAGCAGCAGTTTGTGGCAGATGCCTCGCATGAACTAAAGACACCTCTTACGGTGATCATCACAGGGGCGGAATTGCTGGAAGATCCAAATCTCCAACCGGAAACCCGTCAGCAATGTGTTGCAAATATTCTGGAGACCTCTAAAAGAATGCGGTCTCTTACAGAGGAAATGCTGACCCTTGCGAAAGCGGAAAATGTGCAAGAGGAAATGCTGGAAAAAAGTTGCGACTTGTCTGAACTGCTGGAGGATTCTGTTTTGTCCTTTGAACCGCTCTTTTACGAGCAGGGGGTGGAATTGCAGTGGGAAATCGCTCCCGATATACAGGTAAAGGGAGATGAAAGTCAGCTTCGCCGGTTGGGGGATATTCTGTTAGACAATGCGCAAAAGTACTCTTTGCCCGGTGTAGCAACCTTGACACTGAAAAAACAAAGCGGAAAGATTTGCGAACTGGTGCTATCCAATCCCGCAACAGAAATGAGCGAGGAGGATCTGGAACGAATCTTTGAGCGGTTCTACCGCGCGGATCCTGCGCGAACGGCTACGGGAAGCTTTGGCTTGGGTCTTTCCATTGCCAATGGCATTGTACGCCGTCATCGGGGAACCATCAAGGTAAGCCAGCAAGATGGACGGATTATTTTTACCGTTCGGCTTCCCCTGTGCTCTTGATTCCTGAAAGAATAAACAGACCTGCCTCTTGTGAAGATGAACGACAAGAGGCAGGTCATTTGTTTTGTTCCAGCAGGATATGCGCTAAAGTAAGAAGTCGAGGATCTTCTGAACTGTTTTGGAAGGTGATATGGCCCTCTCCATTGGGGCGCAAGAGGCATTTGCTTTGCAGACGGCGCTTTGTTTCCCTTGCAGTTCCTGAGGAGCCGTCTAAAAGAACGCAATGAGGGCCTACGACAGTTTGAATTGCAGATTTCAAAAACGGGAAATGGGTACAACCAAGAACAACAGCATCCGGTGGGGGATCTAAGAGGGGGGATAATTTTTTGTGCAGGACTTGGTGCAAGGCAGGACTGTCCAGTTCCCCACGTTCCACGAATTTCACCAGTTCCGGACAAGGACATTTACAAATACGGCAGGATTGGCCATATTGCTCCAAGAGAGCGGAAAATTTTTGCTCCCGCAAGGTTGCTTCTGTTGCCATGACGATGATTTTCCCTCCGGGGAAGGTTCTGACAGCAGGCTTCAGAGCCGGCTCGATTCCGATAATCACACGATCCGGATATTTGATCCGCAGATCCTCGATGGCCGCAGAGGTGGCTGTGTTGCAGGCGACTACCAGTGCTTTTATGCCTTGGGCAAAAAGCATACGGGCGTTTTCCATGGTAAGACGACGAATTTCCTCGGTGGTGCGGGAACCGTAGGGTGCATTGGCAGAGTCGCCGAAATATAAAAAGTGTTCTTGGGGAAGTTCTTTCACCAATTCACGGAGGACACTGATCCCGCCTAATCCGGAATCAAATACGCCAATGGGAAAATTCTGCATCGGGATGCTCCTCTCTGTGGATTAGGTTCCGTTTGCTCTGTGGAGAGCGTGGGGAACCGGTAATATCATACCACATTTTCATAATTTTGCAAGAATTTTTTATAAAAAAGCCTTGACATTAGGGAGGAAAAGTGATATACTTGTTTGGCAAAACGAAGTAGGTCGGCAGCACCGTCCTCACCTCAGGCGAAGGCGAAGAGGTCCAATACCAAGGATTCGGGGATTTCCCTCGTAGACGCATATCGTCTGTGTTCTTGTCCGTATGAGTGTGGGTGCTGTTGGCATCCGCACTTTTTGTCGTTTAATGGAGGTGCTTTACCATCGGCAAATTAGATCATCAGCTCAACGAAGAAATTCGTGACAAGGAAGTTAGACTCATTGGCGCAGACGGCGTCATGGTCGGTATCGTTACATCAGAGGCTGCCCTCGCCATGGCAGAGGAACAGGGTTTGGATCTGGTTAAGATCTCTCCCAATGCTGTCCCTCCGGTCTGCAAGATTTTGGACTACGGCAAGTTCCGCTTTGACCAGCTTAAAAAGGAAAAGGAAGCCAAGAAGAATCAGCGTGTGGTAGAAATCAAGGAGATTCGTATGTCCCCCGGTATCGACACCAACGACCTGAACACCAAGATGCGTAATGCTTGCAAGTTCCTCACCGAAGGAAACCGTGTTAAGGTCACTGTCCGCTTCCGCGGTCGTGAGATGGCTCACACCGAGATCGGTGAGCAACTCTTGATCCGATTTGCAGAAGGATGCGCTGAGGTGTCCAATCTGGACAAGAAGCCCAAGCTGGAAGGTAGAAATATGTCTATTTTCCTGTCTTCCAAAAGCACCAAATAAATTTTAGCGATCATCAACCCTAATCATTAATCAATACAAAGGAGAAGTACCATGCCGAAACTGAAGACCCATAGCGGTGCAAAGAAGAGATTCAATCTCACCAAGACCGGTAAAGTCAAGAGAGCTCATGCTTTCAAGAGCCATATCCTCACCAAGAAGGACACCAAGCGCGGTCGTCGCCTGAGAAGCACAACCTACGCTGATGTCACCAATGTCGAGGCCATCAAGAAGATGATCCCTTACAAGTAATCGGAAGAACAATCTAACAGGAGGATATTAAGAAATGGCAAGAGTAAAAGGCGCAATGATGACGCGCAAGAGAAGAAATAAGGTCCTGAAGCTGGCTAAGTCCTACTGGGGCTCCAAGTCCACCCACTTTAAGATGGCTAAACAGGCTGTCAAGAAGTCCGCTGTTTATGCATACGTTGGTCGTAAGCTGAAGAAGCGTGATTTCCGTCGCCTGTGGATCGCTCGTATCAGCGCAGCTGTTAAGCCCTACGGCATTAACTATTCCCGCTTCATGAACGGTCTGAAGAAGTCCGGTATCGAAATGAACCGTAAGTCCCTGTCCGAGCTGGCTATCCACGACAGCGCTGCTTTCGCTGCTCTGGTTGAGACTGCAAAGAAGGCTATCTAAGATTCTTTCAAGTTCATAACCCTTATTGATCAGGAGTCGGCTCTGTAAAGAACCGACTCCTTTTCCGACCCCTACCGAATGCAAATCCCTATTGCTGCAAAAGCATCCCTAATCGTCAAATTCTCGTTTATAGAGTTGTTCACCAAGTTGGTAAAGACCCTTGCCTCTCCAATGGGAGAGGTGCCGCGACTGCGGCGGAGAGGGCAGTAGAGATTCCCGTTTTTGTACCGATTTCGTAGTAAGCAGAGAAGTGGGGTTACGGCATGGTATCCACGATCGAGAATAGAAAAAAGGAAGCGGTCTTGCACTCGCTCATACTTTGCTCCCTGCGGGGCGGTACTTTCTTGTGTCCCAAAGGATCCCAAAGTATGGCAAGCCATAGCAAACCATAGCAAACCATAGCAAGCCATAGCAAATATGGCTATTACCAAATACCAAGTACCAAGTACCAAATACCAAGTACCAAGTACCAAGTCCCAAATACCAAATACCAATCATTTTTTCTATGGGGTGGTAATATGACGATTTGGAAACAGGATTAAGGTCTTATCTTCTATTCCTATCTTTCTC
>JAZSAO010000355.1:0-2509 GCA_045601945.1 Faecousia sp.
TTTGGATCAGATTTCTGAAACTGCATCCCAGGATTTATGGACGACCATAGTGAAATATCTCTTCTATGTTCGTTTCCGGAATGCCTCTATTGAGGAAAACTTGGAACTTTTGGAAACCTATTCTGTTCATAATCCTCGAATGCATACTGCTGTTCTTAAATTATTTCTGAGAGGGTTTGGAAACAGTGCAGAACTCTTTGAGCACTATCGGGCAAAGACCTGCTTCCGTGAGGACATGTCTATGCTGGAAATTGAGAGTGTTTGCAAGAACAGCAACGTATTTAATAATCCTTGTGGCGTTTTTGAACGGCGTGCAGCAGAGTGCATTCTGGAATTGGTCAAGAAAAACTTCCTTCGTTATCAGGAGACCGCACAAATTCGGTACTATATAGATTCGCTGATTGTCAATTGGGAAAGTCATGTCAGAAGACTGAATATGTCGTCCATGATCAAAGAGAAAATCTTGAGTGGTATTGTGGACTGCTTCTGGGATTCGGTTTCTTATATTCAAATTTTCGACAATGACTGTCAGATCCCTCCATATTTACGCAATGGGGATCCAAAACACCGCCAGAAGGTGGAAATGGCGGATATGGTTTTAGAACTTCGTCGAAATCCCGAAGATACAGAAAAACTGATCAAAATCACTACCGGTTTAACTACCAAGGATGATCATCGTAGATTGCTGATTATGTGTTCATTGCACCTGATGGGCATTTATGTTAGTAAAAAGAAGATGCAATGGGATTTCGCTCTATTGGCTGCATGGAACCACAAAGAAGATGGGGGAGAGGTGGACTTAGATAAGCTGATCTCTATCTGTACGGGTATTGAAAGGCAATTGGGCAGAAGCAGTATTCGTACTATGGACAAGGATGCTTCTCGTTCCAACCTTCTCCGGAATGATACCATTGTGAAGAATATATGTAAGTTGGGCACTGATGTACCGGACTTGCTGGTTGATCTTGTCGAACAACTGAAATCCAGAAAGAAGGGACTACTCCGTAATATTTTTGGGAGCGGGTCTTCCCATGAGAAGAAGTCTAAGAGCAAATCTTTTGGAGAATATAATGCCCAAAAGAAGAAAACAAAAAATGAGGACTTATATTTTGATGAATCATGGTTGCAGGATGACGAAAGGTGGAAGTGAGAGAGAAACTCTACTGCGTTTACCTTTTCACGCCTGATATTTTGCAAATCATTTCAAAACTGTTGCAAATGACTCTATAGGGATCTCTTTTGAGATCTCTATAGAGTAACCTATAATTAGAAAGGACAGGACAGAAAATGAGGCTGAATCAATACATTCGCGTTGCCAGACTTGTCAATAGTTGCTTGATTGGCGCCAATACCTATAGGGTTCATTCCACGGAGGAGGAATTTTTAGGATCCTTTGTTGACGAGTCATCTAATACGGCGTATCAGCCTATAGGACATAGCTACATGAAGGTAATCACTCCCGGAGACGATAGAGAATTATGGATGGTTCCTTTCGCCATGGGCGAGGGAGAGTTTATTCGTTTTCGTGATCTTATAGAGGAGGTTCGGCAACATTATTTAGGGAAGCCCCATTTCTGTTTTCCGTTTGATTTGGTGAATGAGCAACAGCAAAAAGCCTATCTGATCCGCCCTATTCACAGACAGAAAACCCTTCCGATTCGGAAATATATGCCGGATTCCTTTGCTGAGAGATGGAAAATCGCAGGAAGCCTTTTCCGCCGACTTTTAGAACTGCAAAAGATGGGATTGACTTCCAATGGCATTTCTAGAGAGCAACTCCGAATTTGTCCCGAAACCAATGAAGTGACGCTTTGGTTGAATCAGACCCTTGGTAAGATCGAAGATTCTACTCTGTCCGGAAATTTTCTCCGCCACGAAGGGTTTTTGTCCATTCCTACATATACGGAAGACAGCTGTAAAAAGCTCGGCTTTTCTATAAACGGTACTCATCGAGATATATATTCTGCAGCGGTGGTGGCATTCTACTTGATTATGTATACCCATCCTTTTATTGGAACCGGATTCAACAGCTTGGTAAGAGATGACTATTTAATCAATTACCAACATTTCCCTATATATATCATGATGGGTAACGAGAAGAACTATGTCGGCAAGCAGGAATTTGGACGGATTGTAACAGAACAGTGGAACCGCACTGTTCCCGCTCTGCAGGATCTGTTTGACCGAATCTTTAAGGGGATCACCGATCCCGAAAAATACTGGAATCCGGATGATCCCTGTTGGGATCTGCGAAAATGGTTGGAAGCTATACGGCTGGATGCTGAAAAGAATGATAATGAAGCCAGCCATACGGATTTCTGCTTTCTGAATGTGCAATATCATCAGGTGTGAGGTAGCTATTATGGAAAATAGTTTGAAGTTGATAGTAAAAGATAAGGGTAAACAAATTTTCACAGATCCTCGTCAACTTATGGAGGAACTGGAAAAATACGGCCATCCCTTGCAAGATTGTATGACTGCAGGACTAATCCTGCAATCCTGCCCATCT
>JAZSAO010000356.1:0-4609 GCA_045601945.1 Faecousia sp.
CATAAGAAGCAACCCCTCACCATAGACCTCTACCAAAACGCCGTGACGGGTCATCTGCGGTGCAAGAGCATTCTTTAGATAGGTGATCAAGGAGGATACCATGTAAGAAGTCGCTTCCATACAGCGGAGTACCGTAATGTCATATTTTTTTGCCATTTCCAGACATTCGGGAGTGGGCTCCATGCTACGAGCAAAGATAATCGCCGGAATCTTTGCCTCGAAGATCTTACCGAACACCTCTAACAAGCGTTCGTGGCTCTGATTCTGGATATAAGTATATTCCACATTACCAATAACCTGTATACGCTGGGATTCAAAATGATCAAAAAATCCTGCCAAAGGCAAACCGGGACGAGTGACCTCTTCTACACGGACGGCAACCTGCTCATAGTCAGTAGAGGCATATGCAACCTGCAGACGAAAGTCCGCAACAACATTCTTCAGCAATACGCCATTGGTGTTCATAGCCATATTCAAAGGCTCCTCTCTTCATATTCCTTGCATATTATATACCATAAAGAAGAATTTCGCAAGTATTACAAAAAAAAATATAAAATTGATAATTTTCTTCTTGCTTTTTTCTCTGTTTTCTGCTATGATATAGACCGATGTCCTATGAACATGAATTTTCCATGATTGGAGGTGCAGCAATTGGCAAAATGTGATGTTTGCGGCAAGGGTGTTACCTTTGGTATTAAGGTCTCTCACTCCCACAGACGCTCCAACCGTACTTGGAAGCCCAATGTGAAGCGTGTTAAGGCTATGGTTGACGGCTCTCCCCGCCATGTGTACGTATGTACAAGATGCCTCCGTTCCAACAAGGTTGAACGCGCCATCTAAATCCTTGAACAAATCAGACAAGCTTCGGCTTGTCTTTTTTGTTTTATCCCCCTTTTCGTTCTTTGTGAGACAAATTCGTAACCACCACACCTTTCCTATGTCCATACTTCACAAGTTCCCGTGTTCCTCCCATGATGCCATGGGCAGAAAATCGCGGAGCGTGACCGAACTTTATACTCGGTGGAAAGGTGCAAGGTTTTGCGGCGAAACCGCAAAAACCTTGCACTTGAACAACGCATAACAGTCCTGAAAGCCTTGGCTTTCAAGGACATTTGCGTTGTTCAGTACACATTATTTATTCTCTTTCTTCAATCTTGCCTTTGCTTCCTCTACGGTTTCGCCTTCTTTCGTTAGCTAAGCATCTACAAACTTATCTTCGATTTTAGTGTAGCCACCAACGATACCTTGTTCGATTTTTTGTATCCGTCTACAACATATTAAACTATGGCTTTCGGGCGGATGTCAGGAATCTCCCGAAGAAATGGCTGAAGTGCTGAAAGCGGAATACAGAGGAAGATAAAACGAGTGTAGGTATGCTAAGAGAAATGCCGTTTCCCACCACTCTATCCGTTTTGGTACTGTTAGCGAGAGGATAAGTTGCAAAACAGTCCCATCTTTGAATTTAAAAGCCGCTACACAGAACATCGTTTTAAAGTGAGAGCAAGGCTCCCACCGGTTCCTGATGTTTGTGTAGCGGCTTTTTGTTTTTTCTATTTTGCGTATCATCTATTTTGATGTTTCTGTGCAAGATCATTGGTGTCCATGGTATCCCTGAACACAAAATATTTCTGATACAGGAACTCCAGCACAAGATTGCTCACCATAATGAGTCCCTTAACCAAATACTCATTCCACAGCCAAACCTCTGTCCACCGATGGGTCAGCCATGTGGTGGCAGGTGTAAAGATCACATAGAACAGTGCTACCTTTACCATAGCCACAGGCACATTTCCTGCAGATCGGAAGGTAAATCTGCGATTAAAGGTAAAGTTCCACAGAACAGACAGAACCTGAGAAATGAACTGGCTGATCCACGGAGCCAGACCAAAAACTGTATCGCACAGAGCGAAGGATGATAGTTCGATCACAGCCGCAGACATAGAGAATAGGACAAATTTCAATGTCCGCTTCCATTCCGAATTTATCTTGCCCATGCCGCATCCTCGACCTCGCTGGTCTTTTCTCTGTGCATCAAACACGCAAGAGCATCCCGCGGATCCTTGTTTTCATACAGAACCTCGTAGGCAGCACGGGTAATGGGCATATCTACACCGTTTTGCTGTGCAAGTTCCCATGCAGACTTTGCTGCATAATAGCCTTCTACCACAGCACCTACCCGATCCATCGCCGCTTTGGGAGAATGCCCTTCGCCAATTAAGATGCCTGCTCGACGATTACGGGAATGCATGGATGTACAAGTGACGATAAGATCGCCAACCCCCGCAAGCCCCGCAAAGGTCTCTCTCTTTGCGCCCATAGCCATACCTAACCGAGCAACCTCAGCCAATCCTCGTGTCATAAGGAGGGCTTTGGTATTATCTCCATAACCCATGCCATCACAAATACCGGCACAGAGTGCAATGACATTCTTATGTGCGGCTCCCAGTTCCACACCTACCGCATCGGGGCAAGTATAAACACGAAGTGTCTCATTCATAAAGGTCTGCTGCACCTTTTCTGCAATGGTCTTATTCTCACAGGCAGCAACCACACCGGTAGGGATCTCCCGTGCAACTTCCTCTGCATGGGACGGACCGGACAGGGCTACTACATTTTTCCCCGTTTCCTGCTCAATCACTTGGGACATGCGGCATCCGCTTCCTTGTTCGATTCCCTTGGTGACACACACAAGGATGATATCCTCTCTAAGGAAGGGTGCAAAACTCTTTGCCGTTCCGCGAACCGCAAAGGATGGACTTGCAAATACCACCATATCTGCATTAGCGGCCTCCTCGCAGGAGGACGTAAAGGTCATATCCGCAGGAAGTTCTACCCCCGGCAAGAATGGATTCCGAAGAGTTTTTGCCAAATTTTCGCTTTCTTCTTTGCAGTAGGACCACAAGCAAACTTGATTTCCATTTCGATGCAGCACCATTGCCAGAGCCGTACCCCAGCCACCGCTGCCTGCCACAAGAACTTTCATAGAGTTACTCCTTGTTTTTGCTTTTGCGCAAATAGGTTTTCCGTTCCGATCCACGGATCAAACGGCCAATATTCCCACGATGCATATAAATCGCCAGAATTGCAATCATTGCTCCCAATCCATAGATCCAAGGCTGTCCCCAATAAATGATCACAAACAGGATCGCAAAGACTGCAGCGGCTATAATAGACCCCAGAGAAACATAGTGGGTAAAGATAAACACCAGCAAAAATGCCGTAAAGCCGATCGCAAACACACGCCAATCCATCATGATCGCTACAGCACCACCACTCAAGATCCCCTTGCCTCCACGGAAACCGAAGAACACCGGGAACATATGGCCAACCATAGCGCTGACACCTGCCAGCATTTTAGCAAGGTCTATTTGATCGGGGCAAAGCAGGGTTGCCAGCCAACCGGCTAAAAACACCTTTCCCATATCCATAACCATAACCAGAACTGTAATGGCGCCACCGTAGTTCCGCAGGAAATTCGTAAGACCTGCATTACCACTTCCCTTTTCCCGCACATCTTCATGCTTAAAGATCCGAGAGATCACAATAGCGCCGTTCAAACATCCCAGAAGGTAGCCGATCAATCCAACCGCCGCTAAGCACCAATTCATCCTTAGTCCTCCTTCTCACCTTTCTGCCGAATGGTAATACGGATGGGCGTTCCTTCTAAACCGAACACGCTGCGGATCTGGTTTTCCAGATATCGCTGATAGGAGAAATGGAACAGACGAGCGTCATTGCAGAAAATAACAAAGTGGGGAGGCTTCACCCCAACCTGCGTCATATAGTAGATCTTTAATCTGCGACCCTTGTCTGTGGGAGGCTGGACACGAGCAGTCGCATCTGCCAGAATGTTATTGAGCATACCGGTGGTAATACGCATGGCCGCCTGATCTGCTACGTAGTTAATAAGTTCATAGAGTTTGCCAACACGCTGACCGGTGAGCGCAGAAATAAACAGCACGGGAGCATAGGGCATATATCCCAAATCTCTGCGGATGTCCTCGGTCATCTGGTTCATGGTGTTGGTCTCTTTCTCGATCATATCCCACTTGTTCACAACGATGATACAGGCCTTGCCTGCCTCGTGTGCCAAGCCTGCGATCTTGGTATCCTGCTCTGTAACACCCTCATTGGCATCAATCAGGATCAGGCATACATCTGCCCGATCAATGGCCGCAATAGAGCGCATATTGGAATACTTTTCGATGGCATCGTCTACCTTAGACTTCCGGCGCATACCTGCCGTATCGATAAAACGATACTTACCATACTCATTTTCAAAGAAGCTGTCAATAGCATCTCTGGTGGTACCTGCCACATTGGATACAATAACTCTCTCTTCCCCGAGGATCTTATTTAAGAGGCTGGATTTGCCTACATTGGGCTTACCTACAATAGCGGCGGCAACGCCCTGCCGCAGGATGCGGCCCTGCCCATAGGTGCTGAGCAGAGCTTTCAGCGCAGAGACATCCGCCCTCAGAGCGTTTTCATAACGGTCAAGACCGAAGTCCTCGATATCTTCATCAGGATAATCCAGCACGGCGTGGAAATGACTGCAAAGATTGGTCAGGTCATCATAGATGGGTGCCAATTTCTTTTGCAAAACACC
>JAZSAO010000357.1:0-2912 GCA_045601945.1 Faecousia sp.
AAGAACTTATAGTCTCGCAGTTCTTTATCCTCTGGGTCTTCCATATAGGCTTCAGCCAAAATACGAGGTTTTACATTCTTGTAGGGCCATTCCCTGCCATGGTAGAAGTAATTCCGTTTCAGAGTCTTTTCCAGCTTGTCCTTTGCAGCAGTTTTGTCAAATTGGTCTGCATCCTTGCAAATAACCAAGCCGCCACTGTCGTGGGTACACTTCAAAACGAACTGTTTGGGAAGTGCGGAAAAATCAATCTCGTCGAAATGGTCCCATACACCGTAGGTTGGAATCACATATTCTTCTCCGATCAGTTCCGCAACCAGTTTTTTCGCCTCGTATTTATCAACCATAGTCGTATATAAAGGATTATGGTCATACAGTTTCAGCCATTGCAGCTTTTCGGAATAGGTTTGTGGCGTATCCAGATGCAAGGATCTACCGGTCTTCAGTTTATATTTCAGTTTCAAAAACATAGGATCCGGCAAACGTTCTAAGCAAAAGCTTCCGATTTTTTTTAGCAATGCCATACTCTTCCTTCTTTATGTAACAAAATTGGGTCTATGCTTTACGCACAGACTCGATGGCATCAAACCAAGTGCTGATAACATTTTCACAGAGATAGTTTTCCCCTGTACGGATCCCTTCTGCAATAACGGCTTCGTGAGAGGATCCAAGAACTTGCCGCAAGCACTTAGCCAATGCTTTATAATCTCCACAAGGGATCAAATAGCCATTTTCTCCGTGTCGAACCACATCCTCTACCCCGTCCCATTGAGTAGAAATGCATACCATCCCAGATACCATGGCTTCCAACAGAGCATTGGATAGACCTTCATACCGAGAGGTCATAACAAAGTAGCGATTCTCCTGCATAATGGAGAAAATACCGTCTACGTTTCCTTCCAGCATAATCCGATTCTCTAATCTCAGTTCCCGGATCTGCTGTTCCAAGCGCTGTCGCAAAGAGCCTTCTCCGAAAATACGGAGATTTACATCAGGAAACTCATGTGCAATCTCGCCAAAGCCTCGGATCAATGTAGCATGGTCTTTCTGCTCCATAAGTTTACCAACTGCAATCATGTGATTCTTAGGATGTTCACCCAAATAGGCCTTTGCAGCAATGGGGTTACCTATGATCAAGGCGTTATTCTTGCGACGATTACCGTAAAACTTCTTTTGGTAGTTAGTCTGGAACACAACGCGATCGGCGCGACTATAGCAATATTTACATAAACGAACCTCTAATGCGCTACGACGGTCTCGTGCGGGATCGTTCCGTTCCGAAACGATAATTGGAATCCCCAAACCGCCGGCAGCAACCATAGTGATCAAGTTGATCCGTCCCACAAAAGACAGAATAACATCCGGTCTTTCTTTTTTAAAGAGCATACGCAAGCTTCTGACCCAGTAAGCTGAATTTTTGATATAGCTCCCTTTTCGGCTGAGATCGATTATCTCAACTTCAGATGATAGCTCATACCCTTTGTTGGAATCCAGCAACACAGCAATAGAAGCTTTCCACCCTTTTGAAGCATACTCATTCGCAAGGAGGCCCATAACTCTCTGTGCTCCGCCTCTCTCCATGTTACCGGATACAAAGATAATCTTGTTCATGTTAGTCCACCAATTTCTCTATCAGTCGAGCATTGACATCATATACATTGAATTTTTCCCGAGCAAATTGGGCCGAATAGGAAGCCATCTCTTCCACCATTTTCGGCTCACGAATCAACCCCAACATCTTATCTGCCAATGCCACCGGATCCATAGGAGGGACAGCAAATCCATTTTTAGAATCCACAACCGTCTCCCTGCATCCAGGGGTGTCACACGTAATGATGGGACGCCCTGTAGCAATGGCCTGGATCCCACAACGAGGAACCCCCTCGGGATAATAAGAGGGATATACAAAAAAACGACATTCTCGCATCCACTTTTGCACTGAATCGGTGGGACCATGATAAACAACAATTCCATCTGAAACCGAAGACTCTAGGATTTGTATAACTTGATTCCCTTCCACAGCAGAATCAAGAGGCCCCACAACATGAAACTCTGCGTCAGGATATTCTCGTTTCACGATTCTCGCAGCTTCAAGATATTCAAGTATACCTTTGGTAGGAGTAATACGCGCAAGAAATAGAAAAACATTCCCAGCAGGAAGAGGTTCCGCAGGATAATCCTCCATTCGGATCCCCGATCCATTTGTAACAAAGGCTTTGTCTGCATTCTTTACCAGCTTCATTTTCAGGAAAAGTTCTCTGTCATCTCTGTTTTGAAAGCAAATGTGATCTGACATGCTGTAAGCGATTTTCAGCATAGGGAGAGCAATGCTCCGTATCACCTTTCCTTTCAAACCGGAAATGCGAAATAGATTTCCACTACCATTAACAACACAAAGGATCTTCTTGGCCCCGCCAAGTTTGGCACCGATTGCCATTGCCGAATGGTTCTTAACTCCATAAATCACAGCAGCCTCGATGGAATGTTTTTTGATCATCTTCTTAACATTCCATAAAGAACTCAATTCTCGGAATGGATTCGTATTGTTACGATTGGCCTCAATGGGAACAAAATCTGCCCCACATTCACCATAAGAAGGGTGAAGAAACTCCCCTTGGATGCCATATTCAAATAACCGATGCCCCATAGAGGAAAGAGTAGAAATAAGTTCCGGACGGTCCGCCGGTTTATCACTACTCCAATTACACATCACCGCAATATTCATGTTCCGTAATAACTCCTGTTAACCATAATATCTGTACTCATTCATGGCACGACCTTCGGGTGTAACATATTCCCGTTCCAACCGAAATCCGTTCTTACGGTAAAAAGCATTTGCCTTTTCATTATCATTACTATCCGTTTCCAATGCAATATAAGAAATCTCAGAAAAGTCAGTCATAGACTTTAATTTT
>JAZSAO010000358.1:0-3427 GCA_045601945.1 Faecousia sp.
GTCGTTTCCCCTTCTCCACGGCAGACAAAGTCTACCCATGGGATCTCCTCCAAGGTCTCCGTTGCAGTAATATCCGCTTGCGGCCCTGCAAAAACCACATAGCAGTCCAATTCCTGTTTGACCCGTTCTGCCATACGCAACATAATATGATAGCAATCACAACGGGTATAGAAGGAGAGGATTCTGGGCTTTTTCTCCAGAATCATAGCAATTCCGTTTTCGAAAAATGCATCGTATTTTTTGGGATCCCCAAACCGAGCAAAGGATAGGATCTCCACCCCTATGCCATGGCTCCGCAGAATGGTAGAAAGGGTCACGGGCCCCAAGGATTCTTTCAGCACATTGGTAGTCGCGGTAGGTGTGATAAATAAAACATCCGGCATTTTTATATCCTCCCAAATCCCATAACATTAGTTATGGCGAACATGAATCTTTACAGAGCCCTTTTCATCCCGCTGATAGGTCACCATGTACCAATCCTTCTTACACCGATGCAATGCAATTCCTTTGTCCATATCAAAGGGGGAAACGCAAGAAATTTCTGTAATAATTCGTTCCGTACCTCTCGCAACAGCATTCTTTGCTCTGTACAACCGATAAGCATCCTCCAGAATCGCCTCGCAAGGATCCCCAACAAAGCTACGAATAAAATGATCGTCTTCTATGATCAATTGTACCATCTCTCGCTGAGAAAGTCCTTCCTGCTCCAAAACGTGGCTATTCTTTTCCACAAAATCAAAGTACATCCGGATCATATTCTCCCGAGGGTATTTCTCAGCAAGGTATAAATATGCCGATCGCATAGCCAGAAATGTCTCCATGAATGTGGGGAAATGCCGCAGCTTCGTACGCAGTTCCGTAGTATATTCATTAAAATACATGAACAACTCGGGATGATCACGGAATAACTCGGCACATTCCGCTACGCCAAAGGATCCTGTCATATCGCAATAGGTAGTAGTAGCGCTCAGCTGACCCTTATACTGCTCAAAGAGGGCTGTTCCCGGCAGGAAGGCACAGCGGTGCATTTGCACCCGTACTTTCCCCATATGGAGCAAGTCTGTAACCAGCGCAAAGGTTTGAGACACGTCTTCTTCCGTTTCTTCCGGGAACCCGTAAATAAAGGAAGTAGTCACTTTCAGATTCTTTGATAACAGATAGGAAATTCCGTCTGTGATTCCTGTCAGATCAAGGTTTTTATTAACCAGTTTCTGCATCCGAGGCGATCCGGTCTCGATCCCCAAATAAATATGATACAGACCTGCATCTGCCATAATATCGATCAATTCCCGATCAATGCAATCCAGTCTGGCACTACAGTTCCAAGTAGCTTTAAAAGGCAGTTCCTTGATCAAGCGACAAGTTTCTGTTACCAGCTTCTTATTCATGGTAAACATATCATGCTGGAACACAAAATGCCGCACTCCAAAAAGGTCATGGTAATATTGCAGTTCCTCTGCGATCCGTTTCGGGCTTTTTAGGCGATACTTTCTGCCCCAGAAGGTCTTGGTACTGCAATAGGTGCATCCAAAGGGGCAACCTCTGCCCACGTCAATAGGGAATGCAAACATGGGATCTATGAGGGAATCCTCCGGAAAAATCGTATAATCCAGCATAGGGATCGTATCCAGATCCTCGATCAATGTGGGTCTGGGATTCATGCGGATCTGTCCATCCTCTCGATATACCAAGCCGGGAACCGACAGATCCGGGACCCCCTGTAGGAGAGACGAAAAGAACGGATACACCGTATTCTCCCCTTCTCCACAGCAGATATAATCTACGTACGGGATCTCTTGAAGGGTCTCCCGTGCAATAATATCCGCCTGAGGACCTCCAAAGACAATGGGGCATCCCAGTTGTGCTTTTACAGCTTCCGCCATTTTCAGCATGATGTGGAAGCAGTCACTGCGAGTATAGAAGGAAAGGATCTTTGGCTTCTTCTCACAGATTTGTCTGATCCCTTCCTCCAAAAATGAAGTAAAGTCAGACATATCTCCGAATCCGGAGAAAGACAAAATATGAGACTCGATCCCTTTGCTCCGCAGAATGGTGGCAAGGAGAAGGGGGCCGACAGATTCCTTTAATATATTTTTTGAGTCTGTAGGGGTAACAAAAACGATATCTCTCATAGGACTACCTCGCACAAAGTTTCAAAAAGAATATGTATGATATGATTATATGAAATAGTAGGAGCAAAGTAAAGGAATTTTGCTTATTTTCTGCAAAACACCTCCGTATTTTACTCATTTCTTATGGGAGATCAACCATTCCAACAAATCTGTATGTTCATAGACCCAATCCCAAATATCATGTCCCACCCCATGGAGGAGGAGACATTCCGGATTGCCGCCGGCCTTTCGTACCTCAGCTACCATATTGAGGGTCTCGGACATAGGTACCGTATCATCTGCATCCCCGTGGTAGGTGCGGATGGGCATTTGGGCAAGACGCCACGCTCTCCAAGGGGTTCCGCCGCCGCAAACGGGGGCGATAGCGGTAAACTCTGCCGTATAGCTCATAGCCAGCTCCCAAGTAGCATATCCACCCATGCTGACACCGTTGAGGCAGACGTTGCTCATATCCACATTGGGATCATTGTCCCGAATGAGGCGGATCAGCTCCATGACCTCATGGATCACCGTAACCCAGATAATGTCGCGACTAAACAGCTGGGGAGCCAGTACAATGGCACGGATGGGAAGGCCACTGTCTAAATACTTAGGGATGCCTAATCTTTTAATATCCTGAATATCCGTTCCCCGTTCTCCCGCACCGTGCATGAAGACCACGAAGGGGAGTTTTTCGTCGGGCTGTAAGTCCGCAGGCTTTGCCAGAATGTATTGTAGAGAAAAAGAAGGCTTTTCCTTAGAACGGAAGGTGCAAATTTCTTGTGTATAGGTCGTCAGCATGATTGGATTTCCTCCCTGCATTGTTGTAGGATCTGTTTCAGTTCTTCGATTTCTTCTGCCTTAGTTGCCCAGCTGGAAGCAACACGGATCACACAGCGATCCCCTTCCAGCCGTTCCCAAAGGGTGAAGCGTAGGTGTTGGGAAAGAGTCTTTCGTTGCTGCTCTGTCAGGATGACAAAAACCTGATTGGAAACCAAAGGCATATGGAAGCTATAGCCAAACTCCGCAAAAGCGTCCCGCAGAGCTACCGCCATGGTCATGGCATGTTCACCGATCTTGAAATACAGATCATCCGTAAAAAGGGTATCAAACTGAATGCCGATGAGGCGCCCCTTGGCAAGCATGGCTCCGTGCTGTTTGACCTTTGTGATAAACTGTTTGGGACTCTTCCGAGGAAATACCAGCGCCTCTCCACAGAGGGCGCCCAGTTTGGTACCGCCAATATAGAAGGCATCGCATAGTTCTGCCATGATTGGCAGAGTTACATCATTGGAGGGAGCCGCCAAACCATAGCC
>JAZSAO010000359.1:0-3099 GCA_045601945.1 Faecousia sp.
AGTTCTGCCCAGCTGTCTACCGCTGACTACGGTTCCACGGATCAAGTGGGGATGTCCCAAGAGTGAAATCGCTTCTTCTATCGCTCCCTCCTGCAGGAGTCCGCGGATCCGCGTGGAGGACACTGCCTCTCCACCAATGGAAACCTGAGGGATACAATCACAGCCGATGCCTCTCCGGGCGCAGTATTCCTTTAGAAGTCGGCCGTTTCCCTCGCCCTTTGCCCCAAAACGAAAGTCGTAGCCGCAAACAAGATGGACAGCCCCATACTCTCTCAAAAGGGTCTGCTCCACAAAGTCCTGCCATGGCTGTGCCATTGTTTGTGGGGTAAAAGTAAGGGTCAGCAGTTCCTCTATGCCGTACAGCGTTTTTACAAGATATTCCCGTTCCTGACGGGTGTTCAAAAGAAGGACGGTTTCTCCACGTACCAATTCATCCGGGTGAACATCAAAGGTCAGAGCAGCCGCAGGAACCCCGTATTTTTTTCCCAGAGCACATGTGCGCTCCAGCAAGGCACCGTGTCCCAAATGGACACCGTCAAAAAAGCCCAAGGCAATCACTCGTGACTTCAATTTCTCACCTCTCAGAAAAAGCTTTTTATAGTAGTCAATCTCCCACTGCCTACCTCGCACAGAGCAAGGAATTCCCCTTCCTGTCCGTAGACTCGATAGGTTCCGCTTCCGTTATAAGTAAAGGCCGCACCGTTGCGGACACATTTTTCTTGTGCAGGGCTGAGAGTCAGCTGTGGGTAATGGGCAAAAAGACTCTCCACAGGGATCAGGAGTTTTTCCGGATCCTCGCAGTTGATTACCTGTTCCAGAGGATAGCTGTTTTCGATGCTGTAATCCCCTGCCTTTACCCGTCGGAGGGCTGTCATCATAGCGCCGCATCCCAAAGCCTGACCGATATCATGGCAAAGGGTACGAATATAAGTCCCCTTGGAACAATGCACCAGCAATTCCCATTCCGTAGGGGAAATCTGTTTCCCCTCCAGAGAGAAAATTGTGATCTGCCGAGGCTTCCGCTCTACTTCTTTCCCGGCTCGTGCCAGTTCGTAAAGCTTCTTTCCACCGATCTTGATGGCGGAATACATGGGAGGGATCTGTTGGATCTCTCCTACAAAGGACTTCAGTGCCTGTTCTACCTCTTGGATCGTACAAGTCACGGGCTTTTCTTCTAAGACTCTGCCCATAGAATCTTGGGTATCCGTAGTACAGCCCAACTGCAATCGGGCCCAGTAGGTCTTCTCGGCGTGTTCAAAGAACTCTACGCCTCTGGTAGCCCGTCCCACAAACACAGGTAAAACACCTGTCGCCATAGGATCCAAGGTACCTCCGTGGCCGATCCGCTTCTCATGGAACACGCCGCGAAGCTTGGATACTACATCCTGAGAGGTCCATCCCTCAGGCTTGTCTACGATCAAAATGCCGTTTGCCATCAGATCAGCTCCATTTCTTCCAGAACGCAGAGAATGGCCTTTTTTGCATCCTCCACGCCTCCGGGAACCGTTGCCCCTGCGGCGGCCTTATGACCGCCACCGCCTAAACGAGCACAAATAGCAGATGCATCAAAATCAGGAGACGTGCGAACAGAGAGTTTGCCACCTTCTGCTTCCTGCCGGATCATGACAGCGATCTCCACACCCTCTATTTCACGGCCAAAGCCGGAAATATCGTCAATATCATCGGGGGTTAAAGCCAACTCTGTTCTGATCTGCTGGGGAATCATGCTGACAGCTACTTTCCCCTCACCGTAGAATTCCGTAGTATTGGCAAGATAGGCGTCCAGCTTGAGTCTGGCAGGCCGCTTGGTCATAAAGAAATTCCGATTGATGGTAAAGGTATCTGCTCCCCAATTCTTACAAGCTGCCGCAGACATCAGCGTATTGGCAGTGGTATTACTGAAACGGAAACAGCCCGTGTCCGTAGAAATAGCAACATAAAGAGCCTCTGCAGTGTCCTTGTCCGGCTCCACACCCATAAGGGTCAGAAGTTCCAGAATGATCTCACCGCAAGCGGCGGCGGCAGGGTCTACATAGCCTACCTTTGCAAAGCCATCATTTCTGCCGTGGTGGTCAATGAGCAGTTCCACCGCCCTTAACTCCTCCGGGATGTTCAGAGGGAACAGACCTTCTGTTGCAATATCCACGGAAAGCACCGTAAGGTCAGACTCCACCTCTGCAACGGTCATTCCCTCCACAAAAGGTCGGAGTTTGGGGGTAAACTGGGGGTTATCCCAAATCCAAGCCGTCTTATCCAGAAGGCGAAGTCCCCGACACAGTGCAGCGGCACAGCCGGTGGTATCTCCATCAGGGCGACGATGGGTCAGGATCACATAATGGTCATGTTCCTTTAGGTAGGCTGCGACCTCATTCAGCGTCAGTGCCTTCATCTTCCTCATCCTCTCGAATATCCAGCTTGGAAAGAATGTCTAAGATCCGTGCGCCATGGGTAATGGAGTCATCTGCCTGCCACTGGAGTTCCGGTGTGTAGCGCAGCTGGAGAGCGCTGCTGAGAGCGCGACGGAGGTAGCCGGAAGAGGACTTGAGCCCTGCCAGTGCTTCCTTGGTGCATTCTTTATCAAAAACAGACACATAAACCTTAGCCCAGCGGAGATCGGGAGTGGTCTCTACACGGGTAATGGAAAGCATAGTCTTATGGACGCGGGGATCCTTTAGTTCACGGAGCAGGTCAGACAGTTCCCGCTGGATCTCCTCGTTAATACGTCCGATACGATTGGATGCCATAATAATCCTCCTTCTTTACAAGGCTCCTCTGATCTTTCTTTTAGAGGTTGCCTTTGAAAATGCGGGAGAGGACATATCCCCTCCCGCATATCTTAGTATATCATTTATAGTAGTTGGCGGCAAGGCGTAATTCTTGCCTATACAGGAAGAAAACGGTTCCCTCTTATCTGGGAATTTCCTCCATAATGAAGCACTCGAATACGTCGCCTTCTTTAATGTCATTGAACTTCTCAATAGACATACCGCATTCGTAGTTGGAAGCAACTTCCTTCACAGAGTCCTTGAATCTCTGGAGGGATCCCAGCTTGCCCTCGTAAATAACGATATTGTCACGAAGCACACGAACCTGTGCATC
>JAZSAO010000360.1:0-10316 GCA_045601945.1 Faecousia sp.
TGGATGATCCGCCCCTGATGGAAGGTCAGGGCGCAGAAGGAACAGGCCCCGAAGCACCCGCGGCAGGACACCAGAGAGAACTGCACCTCAGCAATTGCCGGGATCCCCTTGTCATAAGATGGATGGAAGGTGTTCTCATAAGGCAAGGCGTAAATCTCGTCCATTTCCTCTGTAGACAGAGGTCTCTGGGGAGGATTCTGCACCACGAATTCCTTGCCGTAAGGCTCGATGAGCCGTTTAGCGGTAAAGGGATCCGTGTTGCAATATTGGGTATAGAAGCTCTTGGCGTAGCTTCTTTTCAGTTTACATAATTCTTCGTAGGAGGGCAGGAGGATGGCTTCCTCCTCATCCAACTCAGTTGTACGGTACACCGTACCATCAATATGGTGGATGTACTGTACCTCCCAGCCGTCCCGAAGGGCGTGGGCGACTTCCACAATGGCTCTCTCACCCATACCGTAGATCAGCAGGTCTGCTTGAGAGTCCAAGAGGATAGACCTCTTCATTTTCTCAGACCAGTAATCATAGTGGGCAAGACGGCGGAGACTTGCCTCGATACCGCCGATGATCACGGGGATCTTGGGATGGGTCTGACGGATCAGATTGCAGTAGACAATGGTTGCATAGTCGGGACGTTTACCGATCTCACCACCGTTGGTATAGGCATCGGTTTTTCTGCGGTGCTTGGTGACGGAATAGTGGTTGACCATAGAGTCCATATTGCCGCCACTGACTAAGTAGCCCAGCTTAGGGGTGCCGAAGATGTTGACGGATTCCGGATCCTTCCAATCAGGCTGGGGACAGATGGCTATGCGATATCCTTCCTTTTCCAGCACACGGCTGATAATGGCAGGACCAAAGGAGGGATGATCTACATAGGCATCTCCCGTCACATAGACAAAGTCCGGCTGATCCCAGCCCCGTGCTACCATATCCTCTCTTGTAATCGGTAAGAAACTCATTTATTTTACCCCCGTTGAGCCGAAGCCTCCCAGACCTCTGCAGGTCTCGGACAGTTCTTCTGCTTCTACAAAATTCGCGGTGTAGTAAGGTGTAATGATCATCTGAGCGATCCGATCACCGGGCTCAATGGTCTGGGGTACTTCGCTGTGATTCCGCAAGGGAACAAAGAACTCCCCTCGATAATCGGAGTCTACCACGCCAACCTTGTTGGCAGGGGCAAGACCACGTTTAGAGGCCAGACCGCTTCTGGCGTACACCAGACCTGCATAGCCTACAGGAAGTTCCATAGCAATGCCGATGGAGATCATTTTCGTCTCTCCGGGTGCGATCGTAAGAGGTTCCTCCAAACAGGCGCACAAATCTGCACCGGCAGAAAATTCTGTGCCATACTTAGGCAATTTTGCGTGGGGATATAATTTTTTAACTTTCACAGTATTCATAGAATATTCCTTTCTCTCTATCGCAAACAGCGATCTACAAACGCCGCGATCATGGTTTCGTAATTCTCTCGATCAACTAAATAGCTGGCGCCATGGCCGGCATTGGGTACGATCAGCAAGGTCTTATCCGAACTGCCGCAAACTTCATAGGCTTCTTCTGTCATGTAGCAGGGAACAAATTTATCTTCTCTCCCATGGGCAAAGATCACCGGCAGTTTCAGATTCTTCACAGCTTCCAAAGTAGAATATTCCCGGAAGCCAAACCCTGCAAAGATCCGGGAAAAGAACCCCATAACCGGTACGATCAGCGGCGCAGGCAGTCCCCTTCCCCGAACCACAGAGGAAATAATATCCTTGGGTGAAGTAAAGCCACAATCCGCAATCAGCCCACGAACATTGGCACAATAAGGTGTGCCTGCAGACATTAGCACCGTGGTAGCACCCATGGAGATCCCGGTGATCAGAATAGGTGCCTCTTTACCAAATTGTTCACTATGCCACTGTACCCAGCTGTGAACATCTCGCCTTTCCTTAATGCCGAAGGTGATAAACTTTCCTTCGCTACTTCCCTGCGTTCGCTGGTGGACTAAAAGAAGATTCAGTCCCTTCTTGTAATAGGCAGTCATAGCGCAACCAAAATCCGACTCCGGAGAGCCACGCCAACCATGGAACATCAGGATCGTCCCACGAGCATTGGGATGAGCGTAAAACTCTGCTACCAGCTTCAGCCCGTCATAGGATCGGATCGTAACCGTCTCGTGGGGGCGACTTTCCATCTCTGCAAGACCTGCCAAAATTTCGTTTTTGCACTCCCGATATACAGGTCTTTCCAAAGTTTTATTGAGATCTGCACTCAGGCTGTCCATTCGTTTGCAAGCAAGGAGGAAAAACCCCAAGCAGGTTCCTAAAAACAGAACTATCAGTGCCAAAAAAATCCACAACAATAGCATATTATGACCTCTTTTTAAACATGCGATTCCAGAACGGGAACGTTAAGGGCCACACCAGAGCCGCAAACAGCACCACAGCGCAATAACGGAAAGCGTGGAAGCCTAACCACTCCAATTCCAATGCCGAGAACAAAAGTTTTAACCCTTCCTTTACAGAAAGAAGCCCCACAAGCCCCAAAACCAACTTGCAGATCTGTGCTCGGATGCATCCCTTTTCGGAAAACCGGATATGCTTCCTCTCTACCGGGTAGGCAATGGCAAATCCCAGCAAAGCCCCAAGGAGAGAATAGCTGTTCTTTCTACCGGATAAAATATTCTCGTAGTTCTCATCTACAGGGAAATCCGTCAGGTTTGCATAGAGCACAAAGGCAAGAGAGCATAAAACCATGGCACCGATCAAGCCATACATGGCACGAGGATCCTCAAGAGCCTTTTGCATAATGGGATAGAACGCAAATACCAAAAAGCCGCCGATCAACAGAGAAACCCCCACATCCATGAGGGTATGTACCCCTAAATACATTCTGGAAAAGGACACCAGAAGGATCAGCACTACACAAATCACACGGAGGCCTCTATTCGAATTCCATCGGGCAATGGTGCCGAAGTTTCCTACAGCACTTTGGGTGTGTCCGGATGGAAAGGAATAGCCCTCTGCTCCGCCACGGGCAGCTTCTACAATGGATAGCTTCGGCTCCCGCATCCAAGGACGGGGAATACGGCAAAGAATCTTTAAAAACTGGTTGAGCATGGTGCCGAAGAAACCTACAAAGAGCAAATAATACCCTTCTCGCTTATTCACGCACCAGAACACAAAGAGGGCAATGATGATAAAGAAGATCTCATCCCCTAAATAAGTCACTGTCTGCATAATGGCGTTCAAAATCGGATTCCGTATGGATTCCAACCATAGCAACCATTTCATTTTTGCTTTCCTTCCCTTCCTTTGTTCTATTTTTAAATGTTCTACACTATAGTATAGCATAAATCTAAGGATTTGAAAAGCAGAACTTGCAAACTCACCCTAAACTATGATATAATATCTGTGTAAATACTGTTTCTATGCAACGAAAGGAGTTTGCTTATGTTTTCTACCGAAGATAGAGTTCAATTCGGCAACAATCAAATCATGGAGGTCATCTGCCAGCTTCGTTTCCCCACGATCCTTTCCATCGGATCCAGAGAGCCTGCAGATTTTCAGGATCAAATCCGTCACGCCTTCCCTCGTTATTCCCGCACAGAAGAAAAGCCCGTTAAAATCGTAAACGGCAAGCCTGAACCCCAGCCCCCTGTCACCAACTACCAGTTCCTCTCTGCAGACGGCAAATGGAAGGTCAACCTCACCAATAATTTCTTAGCCCTCGCCACCCCTGCCTATACCAACTGGGAGACCTTTGCCAATAAGCTGGACAGCGTCCTGGTACCTTTTATCGAAATCTATCATCCTGCCTTCTTTGAAAGAATCGGACTGCGGTATATCAATGCAATTTCCCGTTCCAATTTGGGACTGGAGGATACCCCCTTCTCCGAACTGATCCAGCCGGGATATTTGGGTCTTATGGCTGACGAAGATATCAATGAACGAGCCTTTGCCCGTATCACCCAGGAGGCTGAAGTCAGCCTTCCCGGTGGCTGTCGTCTGAAACTTCATTGCGGCCCCGGTATGATCAAGCGCAACAATGTAGAAGAGAAGGAGATCCGTTTCATTCTGGATAACGATGTCTTCATGTTAGGCAATATAGAAATGAAACATTCCGCAGGGGCCCTGAACACCGTTCATACCAATGCAGATCGGATTTTCCGAGGTCAAATCACCAACACCCTCTATCACGCAATGGATCCTCAGTAAAGGAATCATAAGATTCTATTTCAATACAAATTTTAACGGAAAGGAGATAGAACTATGTACTATTACGGTTTTGATCTCAGTTATTTGATTCTGGTTCTTCCGGCCATTGTATTTTCCCTTTGGGCAAGTAATCGAGTCAACACCACCTTCCAAAAATACAGCCAAAATCCTACCCATCGGGGTATGACCGGGGCGCAAGCCGCCTACGAAGTCCTCCGTAGTAACGGCGTTTACAATGTTCGTATTGAGCGAATTTCCGGAAATCTCACCGATCACTACGATCCCAAAGCAAATGTGATCCGCCTGTCCGATTCTGTTTATGACCAAACCTCTCCTGCTGCCATCGGTGTCGCCGCCCATGAAGCCGGTCACGCGGTTCAATATGCCACCAACTACGCTCCCATTCATTTCCGTGCCGCCATCGTGAATATTACAAATATCGCATCTAAGTTGGCACTCCCTCTGATCATCATCAGTTTCCTCTTAATGTCTGTGGAATTCCTCTTCCCTTATCAGAACATTTTATACTATGTTGCTATGGCAGGGGTGTGGGGCTTCGGTCTCACTGTGGTTTTCCAGCTTGTGACCCTTCCCACAGAATACAATGCCAGTAACCGTGCCCTGAAAGCCATAGAGGATAGCCGCCTTTTAACAGAAGAGGAGCAGAGGGGCGCAAAGAAAGTTCTCTCCGCCGCCGCCCTGACCTACGTTGCTGCCTTGGCAGTTTCTTTGGCACAATTCCTCAGGCTGTTCCTCATGGTATCCGGTCGCCGTCGTAGAGATTAAAAAGTCGATTTGAGAGCCATCCCATAGTGGGGTGGCTCTCTTTTTCTCTACGTAGGTGGCAGTTTTCCGGTCTTCTCCTTGTCCTGTGGGGAAACCGGGCGCCTCGCTGCGGTTTCTGTCCTGTAACATTTCATCATTAGCCTAACGCATTTTCGAAAAAAACATCTTGAAATTACCCCCCATCCATGCTATGATAGCTTTACGATACATAAGGAGGGATTCTATGAGTCAAGGAACTCCGATCCTGCAGGTAAGTCACCTGTCTAAGCAGTTTAAACTCTCTGCGAAACAGCAAAATCTGAACAAAACAAAGGAAAAATACAAACGAGCTGTAAACGACGTGTCCTTCTGCGCCTATAAAGGGGAAATCTTCGGACTTTTAGGCCCCAACGGCGCCGGCAAAACCACTACCATGCGGATCCTGGCTACCCTGATCCGCCCCGACAAGGGAGATGCTTGGATCGACGGTGCTAACATCCGTACAGAAGAAAACAAAGCCCGTTCCCGTTTGGGCTTCCTCACAGGGGATCTGAAGTTAGAGCAGTTTTTCACCCCGGACTATTTATTCGATTTCTTCTCCGATCTTCACGGGGTAGATCCACAAGTTCGCAAGGAACGGAAGAATGCCATGTTCTCCCGTTTCGGTATTGGGGACTTTGCCCAAACCAAGGTGGCAGAATTGTCTCAGGGTATGCGGCAGAAGGTTTCTCTGGTGGTTTCTCTGGTTCACGATCCCGATGTGATCATCTTCGACGAACCTACCAACGGTCTGGATGTTATTACCGCCAAGGTGGTAACGGATTTCCTGCTGGAGCTGAAGGCACAAGGGAAAACCATTATCATCTCCACCCATATTTTCAGCCTCATTGAAAAACTCTGCGATCGGGTAGGCGTTTTGATCGACGGAAAGATGGTAGTCTGCGACACGCTGGAGAAGGTATGTGACGGCTTAACGCTGGAAGATCGTTTCTTCCAACTCTACAGCACCGCGAAAGGAGGCGCAGAGTTTTGAAAGGCATTGTAACGATTTTCAAAAAGGAACTTGCCCGCTTTTTCGGGGACAAACGATTGATCCTTACCATCCTCATGCCGGGTATCTTGATCTATGTGATCTACAGCTTTATGGGTGGCATGATGGCAGATACTGTGGATACGCCGGATAACTTTGTTCCCATCGTTGCCGTCAATACGATCCCTGCATCCTTAGAGCCGGCTCTGTCCCAATGCGATCTCATCCGAATCGGAGGCGAAGAGGAGGTCCGCGCCTTTTTGGCAGAGGGAACTGCCCACGCGGCTGTACTGTTCCCCCCGGATTTCGATACCGCTGTAGAAGCCTATGAGATTGACAAAGGTCAAGCCCCACAGGTGGAACTGTTCTTCGACACATCTTCTACAGATTCTCATGCTGCATATACCGCCATCACTTCCATATTGGATCTCCACGAAGCCTCTCTGGTCAACAAGTTCGATATTGCAGAAATCGACACTGCAGGTGAGGAAGCTGTTGCTACCCAGATTTTTGCCATGATGCTGCCTATGCTTCTGATGATGTTCCTCCACTCCGGCTGTATGGCTGTAGCACCGGAATCCATCGCAGGAGAAAAGGAACGTGGCACCATTGCGACCCTCCTCATTACCCCCGTTGCCCGTGGGCATATTGCCTTAGGTAAGATCATGGCACTGTCTCTGATTGCCATTCTCGCTGCCACCTCCAGTGCTTTGGGAACCATACTGGCACTTCCTAAACTCATGGGGACAGAGTTGGGAGGCAGCATTTACGGTATGGGAGATTATCTCCTGCTGGCAGGGGTGCTACTGTCTACGGTTCTGCTGCTGGTAACACTGATTTCCGTCATATCCGCCCTTGCAAAATCCGTAAAAGAAGCCGCTACCATGGCTCTTCCCCTTATGATCATCGTAATGTTCATTGGTGTCATGGCTATGTCGGGCCCTTCCGAAAATACGGGTTTGGCACAGTTTATGATCCCCCTGTATAATTCCGTACAGGCTATGACTCGGATCTTGACCTTTAGCGATGCCGCTGTTCCCACAGCCATTACCGCTATTTCCAACATCGTCTACGCCGGTCTGGGGGTATGGGCGTTAACCGCCCTGTTCCGCAGCGAACGGATCTTGTCCACAACATAATACTGTTTCTTGATAAAATGGTTAGAAAACCATTTTATCGCAGGATAAATATCCTGCACCGCCTTAGGCGGAAGAAACAGTATTACACGGTATTTCTTGGCGGCAAGGCCGCCATGCCGCTTATTAGCGGCATCATAAAACGGTCAATCCGTTTTATTAGAAATAAGTATAAGAAGGATATCAGATCTCCCCGCACTCATAAAATCCGTTCAACCGTCGCACCAACAAACTTTACACAAAATCGACCGACATTTGTACAGTTCTCTGTGCAATGTCGGTCGATCTATTTTATGGGGCTGTCCCATTTGTTTGCTTCTTTTTCTGTTCCTGATTCGGAGAGAGTTCTCTTTGGTTACTTTTCCTAAGGATTGGAGTCGTTACCCGAATTCAGGTTTCCCAAAATGTCTTTGATTTGATTGGCAGCATCTTCTGCAGACTGCAAGCCTGCCATGGTTTCCGTAGTCTCGGATACATCGGGATTTTCGGTTAGGGTTTCTGAAACTTCTACCGAAGGAGCTTCCGTACTTGAACTTTGGTTTAAATTATCCACAATATCCCGGATTTCATTGGCGGCATCCTCGGCCTCTTGGACATCAACAGTTATATCCATATTGTCCAATTCTTCGATCATCTCAGACGCTTTTTCCGCTGCCTCACTGGCAGATGCAATGAGTTCAGATCTTTCATTTATCTCTTTCATGTGCTGTATGTTTCCTATAATTCCCATTATCTGGGGCGAAAGGATCACAACAGCAAGGACAGCTGCAACGACGTTGATAACCAGGTTTTGACGAGGGGTGAAGGGTTCCTGTTCCTGCTGTGTCAGGGCGGCACAATACTCTGCCCAGGCTCTGCCGAAAGATGTTAATCTACAGATCACCAAAGCATAAAACAGAAGTGCAACAATCGTAAAGCCCATCCATCCAAACAAAATTCCAAAACGAAGATTGTCTCGTTCTTCCACCACTCTTACGGGCAAGCCGTAGGTGACTTCATCTGTAACAGAGTCTGCGTAAACGTAAACCTTCTCCCCGGGCTCCAGTTCCCATTGCTCCACCCCCAAGGCTTCCTGAGAGATAAAGCGGGGCGTGTTATGGGTGTATCGAATCTGTCCGTCAGCTTGTACCGTGCCGATTCTTTTGGGGGAAGATTCCAGCCCCATAAGGGCCCAAACTACAAAAACTGCCATAATTGGGAAAAGTATGGATACCAGTACGTATGTTCCTATTTTGGTCCGTCGGAAGGCTGCAGCGGCGGCCTTTTCCTCCGGAGTTTCTGCGGTTTTACATAGCTTGTGTCCCAACTGCATGTATTTCCATTGAAAGCCTGCGGACATTAGGCGGATGAGTGATGAGAATTTCATAAATTTGCTCTCCTTGCAGTTTATCTGCTCTTTTTTGTGCAAACAAAACGGGCTTTTTATGGAGCTTTCTACGGCATCAGATTTCAAGTCGGCTATAGCTGTTTGTATTTCGGCTCTGATTCAGAACCTGATTCCAAGCAAGTCATTAGCCTTTTACGAGTGCTTCACCGGCCTTGAAAATATCTCCTGCACCTACGGTGAGGATCAGGTCGCCCTCTTGGGCAATTTCCTTAAGGTAGTCTGTTACCTGCGGTAAGGTGTCAAAGGTCACTGCGCCGGGGATCTCCCGCGCCAGATCCGCAGAGGAAATGCCGTAGACGTTCTGCTCTCTTGCGGCGTAGATCTCTGCTAAGATCACCCGGTCTACCTGCTTGAGTTCTTCTACAAAATCGGTAAACAGAGCCTTGGTTCTGGAATAGGTGTGGGGCTGGAAGGCGAGGAGGATCCGCTTATAGCCCCGGAGCTTCACGGAAGCGATCAGATTCCTCAGCTCACTGGGATGGTGTGCATAATCATCATAGATGTCTGCTCCGTTGTAGCTTCCCTTATATTCCATGCGGCGACCTGCACCTGTAAAGGTAGAAAGACCTGCGGTGACGTGCTTTCCGTCGATTCCCATAACATAGGCGGAAGCGGCTGCCGCCAGAGCGTTATACACATTATGTCTGCCGTTGACCGCCAGATCTACATGACAGTAAAGCTTCCCCTTTGCAAAAATATCGAAAGAACTGTAATCTTCGGAAATATTCTCCGCATAGAAGTAATTGGTCTTTTCTATACCAAAAGACAAATATTGCAGGTCTTTTAGGGTTTCCACGGTGTTCGGGTCGTCCCCATTGGCAATGACGAAGCCGGTCTGAGGCACCAGACATGCAAAGCGGCGGAAGGAACGCTGTACATCTGCCAGATCCTTAAAGAAATCCAGATGATCGGCTTCTACATTGTTAATGATTGCAATGGTAGGGTAGAAGTTCAGGAAAGAGTTGCAGTACTCACAACTTTCCATAATAATGGTATCCCCCTGCCCTACACGGTGTCCTGCCTTCAGCAGAGGCAGAGAGCCACCGATCATAACAGTGGGATCAGCCTGGGCTTCCATAAAAATATGGGTGGTCATGGCAGTGGTGGTAGTCTTACCGTGGGTGCCTGCGATACAGATAGCGTTCTTATACTCTCGCATGATCACGCCCCATGCTTGGGCACGCTCGAAAACCGGGATGCCCTGCGCTCTGGCGGCGGCAATCTCCGGGTTATCATTGCGGGCGGCAGCGGTGCGGATGATGCAGTCCGCACCCTGAATATTTTCTTCTCTATGACCGATATGGACGGTAATGCCCTTAGAGATCAACTCGTCTGTAGACACGGAGGCGTTCATGTCTGAGCCTGTGACCTCAATGCCCATGCCCCGAAGAACAAGCCCCAGGGGGCGCATGGAAACACCGCCGATACCAATAAGATGAATATGCTTTCCGGGAACCAAATAATTCTCCGGTCTGATTTTAATAGCCATAAAATACCTCCAAATGGGAAAGTATTACTATTATACACGAAACAAAAGAAAAATACAAGGTTTTTTGCCCACGCCAACCATAGAGGGTATAAACAAATCACAGGTTGTCGAACTGTTTACCAAATCAGAACCAGCCCTTGCCTCTCCAATGGGAGAGGTGCCCAAAGGGCGGAGAGGGCAGTAGGGATTACCCCTAAGGTACCGAGTCCGTAGGATGATGAGCAGAAAACGGTGCATACTACCATAGATTTTTTCAAATTTTAGGTGCCTACTGCCCTCTCCGCCGCAGTCGCGGCACCTCTCCCAT
>JAZSAO010000361.1:0-6305 GCA_045601945.1 Faecousia sp.
TTATAGGAATTGGTAATGGTAGATTTGGCAGACATGCCTACAAGACCGCCTGTAAAATTAGAGCCCTTTACGGTGGCTCTGTTATAGCAGTTGGTCATAGTGCCGTTTAGGTAACCGGCAATGGCGCCGACCTTATCCCGACCCTGAATGCTGCCGCTTTCAATGCCAAAATTCCGAACTGTTCCCGTAACGGAACCGAAGAAGCCAACATAATAATTGGCGGTTGCGATCCGTAGGTTCTTAACAGTATATCCCTGTCCGTCAAAGGTTCCGTTAAAGTATTTTCCCCCATTGTCGGTGGGCATATTTCCCCCAATGGGAATGAAGGGCCGGGAGTCCAAGTCAATATTTTGACCCAGTTTCACAGTCTTTCCCTTAAAGCTGTCCTTGCCGCTATTGACCATATATGCTACGAGGCGGAGCTGGGATGCTGTAGTTAAGACCAAGTCAGAAGGCAGGGTCGTCTTGCATTGCCACGACAAAACGGGGTATCCTCCGTTTGTCCTGTCGCAGTCGTCCATAAAAGCAGAGCCCAAAGAGATCGCCTTTCCCACAAGCTGTTCCTCGGAAATCTGTGCAGAGCCGGTGTAATCCTCTACTCCCGAAAGAGCAACCATTTCGGCACATTTCAGAGCTGTGGCTGAAAACGTATTGAGAACGGATACCGTAGTGGGAACTAAGGTAAGATCCTTCGTATTATAGAATCCGATGAGACCGCACCGACCCATGGAATCTTCCAGTGCACCCACATGGTAGCAATTGCGGATCTCAACTGCGGACTTACCTGCGATATAGCCCACAAGGCCGCCTGTTACAGAAGCGGTATTGCGGATATTTCCATGATTATAACAATTGGTAATGGTGGACGTGCCCCCCAGCTGTCCTACCAGACCACCGATGTGGGCGCCGTTACCAATGACACGGGCTTTATTGAAGCAATTTTCCAGCTTCACATAGTTGGCAAGTCCCGTAAGGCCACCGCTTTTCTGTCCACCGAACACGATACCGCTTTCGATACCGAAATTCTTGATCGTGGCGTTCCCCACTTCTCCGAAGAAGCCTGTATAGCCCTGTCCCAGGGCGAAAATGCAGAGATTCTTTACAACATGGTTATTTCCGTCGAAGGTTCCCTTGAAAACCTTTCTTGTTGCGCCACCTCCGATGGGGGCTATGGAGCGGCTGCCTAAGTCAATGTCTGCCATAAGGCGTACGGTCTTACCGGCAAAGGTGGTGCCGCTGTTTACCATTTCGGAGAAACGGATCAGTTCCTCTGCATTATGGATCTCGTAAATACCATTGGTTTCCTTAAGGGTGGTTCCCGGTTTGCAAGAAGCTGTGAGGGTTGCAAAATTTGCCAGCTTGACTGCGGTGTTTGTTTTGCTCCGATCTGCTTGGGCTACGATGGGCGTAAATACCACGGTAATATTCGTGCTCGTCACATTCTGCAAGCGGATCGCCAGCTTTTTGAATGCGGAGCGGTCATATTGCCCCGTAGGATTGGGAGATGTGGACAGGGGGTCTGCGGTCATAGCCGTAAACTTTCCGTTGGAAGGCTCCACAATGGTAGCTAACAGGGTCTTTCCGTCCTGTGTCAGCTCTGCTGTTTTGCCGTCAGCAGAAATTGCGATCTGTGCCTTGGTATGGGCAAACCAGTAAATCTCGGAAGCGCTCTTACAGGTAATCTCATCTCGGAGCATGACTCTGCTGCGGTTATCAAAAAGGGCGAGGCCTCTCTTCACAGCTGTTGCGTCATAGGAAGAATAGGCGTTGAGCATATCCACAACCGCATGTCCCCCATCATAGCCGCTCTTAAAATCTGTGATCTGGCACAGTGCATGGGAGGACTGACCACCTTTGGCAGAAGGATTGATCACAAGGGTATTCTGTCCCTCCGCCCGTTTGCGGTAATAGGTCCAGCGCCCAATATCTTCTGCATAGCCTGTCTGGGCGTTATAGGTGCCGTAGCCGGGGAGGTTATAGTTGTCAGAGCCTAAATCCGTAAACCAGCGGACACCCATGGCTTCCATAACAAAGGTACCTACGTCCATATCTGCATGGCTGGTGCTGTTATAGCCACCCTTAATGGCTGCATAAATCTGATAGGCATCCTCGGTTTCACTGCGGAAGGAGGCAATGCTCTGCCCTTCATTACTGTACATGAGGTAATCATTCTGTCCGACATCCTCTTCTACCCCCTCTAAGATCAGGGGATCGAACCACAGCAGTTCCAGATGTTCGTCCCAGGATTGGGACTGGACTTCCATCTCATACAGGCTGAGCTCCGGCATATTGTACCGTTGGGCAAACCAGTGGTGTACCGCACCGTCTAAGATTGCCTCACTGCCGTCGCCGTAGTTAAAGCTGTTGACAAATCCGGTCATAGCACGCAGATACTTGCCGGATTCCTTGAAGCCCTCCATATCGGACAGACCGAAATCCGTGCCTAAGACTGTCTCAAAGGACTCAAACATGAGGGCAGAAAAGAGGGTTCCCACCTGAGAATAGCCGGGACCTTCGGGGAATGCGCCCATGGGAGCGAAAACCTCCAGAGATTTCTGAATATCCGTAACCGCACCGGCTAAGAACTCGGCGCACTGGGTGGGATAGTCTTCATAAACCGCACAGGCGGCAATGGTAACACCGCCGTGGCACCAAGGATTCCAGTTGGAATTCAGGGTCTTATACCACTGACCGGGAGAGGTGGCAACAGCATAGTTATACAGAGCGGAAGAAATGGTCTTCCGTTCTGTCGCTGTCAGCTCGTGATACAGCCAGTCATAGCCCAAGCCAACACCGTATGCCATCTGCCCCACATCCAAATAGTGTTTGGGATGCCAATCGGGGAAAGCGCAAACGGCCAGCATTTCCTCAATGGCACGATCTGCAAAGCGGGCTTCTCCCGTGATCTTATAGAGCATAGCCATCCATGTGATTCGCTGGCTTGCCTTCTTGGAAATGTCCAGCAGTCGCACACCGTCGGGAAGCACATACTCGCAAACCGGCTCGGAAAGCTGCTGTGTGCAGTACAGATACACCCGGGCGTAGACGGTGCGCAGGTAATCGTTTTCTTCAATATTTTTACGAATGCGGAGGAAGTCCTCATCCCTTGCAAGGATCCTGGGGTGCACCCCTTGGGATCGAGAAAGGAACAGCTCGTTGATCTCTGCCACAGTGGCAGAGGGGTGCGCTTCCGTGGTATAGGCTGCCTGTGCCACCCCACCAAAGGAGGGTAGCAGCAAGCCAAAACATACACCAAGGAGTAGTAATAAACAAAGAATTCGTTTTATCATTCTATTTGCCTCAATCTTTAAGTGTTAGGAAATTATTTATATTGCAAATACAGCATTTCGCGTAATTGTTTACACCAAATACGTGCCCTCTAAAAAGGAACTTCTTAATGACATTCATTCAACTCGAACAATTCCATCACCCTCTAAAGTAATCGTCATCCCATCTTCCACATAGCGTAGGAAGGATTCCCCCAGATTGTCGATCACGGGCATTTTCACATCATCCAGCCAAACAGAAGCCAGAATAGATCCCGCTGCAGCTAAAGAATCAATCGGCTGACTAAAAAGGAGGCACGCAGGCTGGCGTTGCATAGCACAGGCGCAATACAGTACCAATCCCCCTGTGGTAGAACCAATGGTTTGTGGCAAACACAGAGCCTTGCCAGCCATGGCCTTTCCAAACAATTCCGGGTTATTTTGATCGGAACACGTCGCTTCCTTATCTCCGAATTGCAGAGCCTTTTGGAACGATGCAAGGGTGTTCACCCCTGTATGAGATACCAATGCAGGAGCCGTCACAGTTCCCGGTGCAACCACTCTTCCGCGAAATCGTTTCATATCACATTGCCTCCTTTGGTAATCTGTCTAAGGATCTCGTCTTCCGTATAGTATTTTGCCGTAGTATAGGTGCGGAGTTTATTTGAAGGTGTGATCACCCGCATAGATCCGCACAAAGGATTATTCATATACATCAATGGACAAATATAGGAAAGGATCACCCCGGTTGCCTTGAGTCGCTTTGCGTTCTCTGTCGACTCAAAGGCTTGGATCACAGCAGGAGCCGCCGTAATAACAGTCGGAATATAAACCTTTCTCCGTCCGGCATCCTGCAAAGCCCTTTCAATCCGTAAGGTCCAATTGTTCAGTTGTTGCAAATTCAAATGGGGACACCCGATAAAGCAAAGCTGTGGCTTGGCCTCTTGCCGTTTCCACATAACGGGATAGCTTTTCTCTACTCGTTCTAATTCTGCATCATCGATCACATAAACTTTGCAATTTTCTTGGATCAAAGCAGCCCCTTGTTCTTTCGCTTCCGGCGTCAAGCCTTCCATATGATATAAACCGACCGCTCCGTTAGAAGCCGCCGCGGCACCAAAGTCCTTTAAGTATCCACAGACTGCCTCTGTCAGTTCTGTTCCCAGCCATTTCCGCATACCGGCGATGTAGGGAACCTCCTCCATCACCTTCATGCCGATGGCAGATCCTAAAAGCTGTGCCTCCGGTTGTTTCGTCGTCTGCACCTTTACGATCCATTTTGCTTTTCTTCCTTCGTCGGTCAGGAGTCCGAAATTGGGCACAACACCTGCTATGGAGCCCATGAGATCCATAATGCCGGAGTTCCGATTGCAGCGAGCTCCCAACACAGAATTCGCATAGACCACCGCAGAAGATTCCGCCCAACTAAGCACATCTCCCATCTGCGGTTTATTGCCAACCTGCTCTAAATAGCAGGCACATGTAAAGGCAGAATCATCCATAAGGCCCAATTTTTTTAGCTGTTCTTCGTAATTGTGCTGTTCGGAATACATAAATTTCTTGAAAATCAATTTCTGTAAGGCATTGGCAGGAACGGCTTTATCCAAAGGTCGTGGGTCCACACTAAAAGGCTGTTCGGAGGCTACGCCTGCATCGATCAATTTCTGCATCAGGTCAAAAATCGGTGTCATCATCTTCAGTCCAAAGGATGTGACCAAGTGATTGTATTTTGATGTCACAGGGACCAGCCGATCGGCACCAAAGGTCTGACCGTACATCACGAGCGTCTTCATGACCTTTGCCATGGTCTCTCCTTGAGAGCCTTTTAGTATATCTCTTTGCGCTTTTGTCAATTTCATATTTTCGGGTTCTCCTTTCGGATCTTTTGTCTGATCTCTTGCATACCTTTTCGGTCTGTGGGATCGTTACTATCCATTTATGCATTTTCATTATACAATTAAATATAGGAAATAACAACTTATTTCTTCATCATTTTACCAAAAGCTTATAATTTTGTACCTATCCTCTACTCTCTACGGAAAAATTTCAAAAAAACAAAAGGATTTCTTTTTCTCCTCATAATTCCTATTTACTTTTCAGCATTTTTGCAGTATAATGGTTTCAAGTATAATGTGGTAGCTCTATGTGTAGCTCCCCCCTTTGTAAAGGAGGACAGATTATGTACCGCAGTTTTTTTAAACGTTTTTTGGATATCATCCTATCTTTTTTCGGCATCCTTTTTCTGTCTTGGCTTTTTCTGATCATTATGATCGCTATGAAACTCGATTCCCGCGGTCCGATTTTTTTCCGGCAAAAACGAGTTGGAAAAGGAAAGACCCATTTCCACATCTTAAAGTTCCGCTCTATGCGAGTTGACACTCCCAGAGATATGCCCACCCACATGCTACAAAATCCGGATCAGTACATCACCCGTATGGGTAAGTTCATGCGGAAAACCAGTCTGGATGAATTACCTCAGCTTTTTAACATTCTTGTAGGACATATGTCTCTCATTGGTCCCCGACCCGCATTGTGGAATCAGTACGATCTTCTGGAAGAACGAGATCGCTACGGTGCAAACGACATTCGCCCCGGTCTCACCGGCTGGGCGCAAATCAACGGTCGCGATGAATTAGACAATGCCACTAAAGCCATGCTGGATGGAGAATACGCACAGAAGCTTAGCTTCGGTTTCGACTGCAAATGCTTTTTGCACACCATCATCAAGGTCCTCCGTCGCGAGGGCATCGTAGAAGGTGCGACGGAGCATTCTTCATCCGGTGAGGAAGTAGGTAAAAAATGAAAAAAATCTTGGTCATCACCAATCATTCTTATATGCTTTATCGTTTCCGGCTGGAGTTGCTGCAGACCCTTCAGAAATCTCACGAAGTTGTCCTTAGTATGCCTTTTGTCGGTCACGAAAAGGACTTTGCCGATTTAGGTTTCCGCTGTATTGAAACCCATGTGGATCGGCGAGGCATTAATCCCAAAACCGATCT
Organism: Faecousia sp.; assembly: GCA_045601945.1. Classification (GTDB taxonomy): domain Bacteria; phylum Bacillota; class Clostridia; order Oscillospirales; family Oscillospiraceae; genus JAZOXB01. The sequence continues at coordinate 6,266 of JAZSAO010000361.1, forward strand.
TTCCCTCTTGAAAACCTATCAGCGCATGATACAAACCGAG
>JAZSAO010000362.1:0-6278 GCA_045601945.1 Faecousia sp.
AAATTATGATTCATCAGCCTTTGGGCGGAGCACAGGGGCAGGCTACGGATATTGCTATCCAAGCCCGTCGCATCCTTGACATGAAGAAGCGTTTAAATGCAATCCTCGCCGAAAACACCGGTAAGGATCCGGAAACCATTGCAGACGACTGCGAAAGAGATTATTTCCTCACCGCAGAAGAAGCAAAAGAGTACGGTCTCATTGATAAGGTTATCTATCAGAGATAACAGAAATAGAGGAGATTTGATTTGGCTGATAAAATTATTCGCTGTTCCTTTTGTGGCAAAACGCAGGACAATGTAAAGCGGATCCTGTCCGGTCCCGGTGTCTATATCTGTAACGAGTGCGTTGAGTTATGTGACGCTATTTTGAGTGAGGATATGTACGAAACCAAGAGTTCCGGACACGAGGCCCCTATTTGTCTTCCTACTCCGAAAGAAATTAAGGAGTTTATGGATGGATATATCGTCGGGCAGGAAAAAGCTAAAATCGCTCTTGCAGTTGCAGTATATAATCACTATAAGCGCATTTATTTCGGAGAAGAATCGGATGTGGAACTGCAGAAGAGTAATATCCTACTGATCGGCCCCACCGGTTGCGGAAAAACTCTGTTTGCCCAAACCTTGGCTAAGATTCTGGACGTTCCCTTTGCCATCGCAGATGCCACCACTTTGACAGAAGCAGGTTATGTAGGCGAAGATGTAGAAAACATTCTTCTTCGCCTGCTCCAAGCCGCAGATATGGATGTTGAACTGGCTGAACGTGGTATCATTTACATCGATGAGATGGATAAAATCGCCCGTAAGAGCGAAAATAAATCCATCACCCGTGATGTCTCCGGAGAAGGTGTCCAACAGGCACTTTTAAAGATCTTAGAGGGTACTGTTGCGAATGTACCGCCACAGGGAGGTCGCAAGCATCCCCAGCAAGAGTTTATTCAGGTGAATACTGCGAATATCCTCTTTATCTGCGGCGGTGCTTTTGACGGTTTAGATAAGATCATCGAGCGTCGACAGGATCGGAGTTCTGTTGGATTTGGTTCCGAGCTTCGTTCCAAGAAGGATGTGGATGTAGGTGCCCTGTTTGCACAAGTACAGCCCCAAGACCTTCTGAAGTTCGGTATCATCCCCGAACTGGTAGGAAGATTGCCTGTGATCACCAGTTTAACAAGCCTGGGAAATGAGGAACTTGTCCGAATCTTGACCGAACCTAAAAATGCCCTGTGTAAACAATACCAAAAGTTATTTGAACTGGATAATGTACAGTTAGAATTTGAGCCGGATGCACTGGATGCGGTTGCTCAATTAGCAAACGATCGTAAAATCGGTGCCAGAGGCCTGAGAGCAGTGCTAGAGAGTATTATGACCGGGATCATGTATGAAATTCCCTCCGATCCCACCATTAGTCATGTGCGCATTACAAAGGATTGCGTACTGAAAGGCGAAAAGCCCCAGATCTCTCACCGTACTGCCAATTCGGAATGATCGAAAAACCATCATTTCCGGAGAAGCTTTGGAGCGTTGCTCCATTGATTTAAATTTTAAAAAAGAGGGGAACACTATTTCCCCTCTTTTTCTTGTAGAAAGGAGGAACTCTCAATGAGTGAAGCCATTCGTGTTGAAAAACTACCTGTCCTTGCCCTCCGTGGTATGACAGCTTTCCCGAATACCGTCATGCATTTTGATGTAGGTCGGGATAAATCCATTCGCGCTTTGGATCGAGCCATGGCGAAAGACCAACGTATTTTTCTTGTAACACAGTTTGATGTATCCGTTGATGATCCCAATTTTGATGATCTTTACTGTGTAGGAACCGTAGTTCAGGTTCGTCAGCTTCTGAAGGCAACAGGAGATTCTCTACGAATCTTAGTGCAAGGTGAGTACCGAGGCTGTGTCAAAAACAGACTCCAAAACACCCCGTATTTGTTAGCTGAAATAGAAGAAGTGAAAGATCGCAATTATAATATTGATGCTGATAAACTGGAAGCCCTTTGTCGTGTTTCTACAGACTTGTTCGATGAATTTGCCGAACTGACCCAAAGACCCTTCCAAGACACGATGCTGAAGCTTTTGTCTTCTAATGATCCCGGCCACATTGCAGATATTATGGCCCATGCAGCAACCTTTGGCTACGAAGAAAAAATGAAGGTTCTTTCACAACGTCATCCCATTCGTCGATTAGAACTTGTTAATGACCTTTATGTGCGGGAATTGAATATCCTCCGCTTGGAGAATCAGATTCACGAACTGACACAGCAAAATATCGATAAGGGACAGCGTGATTACTACCTTCGCGAGCAGATGAAGGTCATTCGCACGGAACTGGGAGAAAATGATGACGAGGCTGAACTGGAAGAATATCGCTCTAAGATCGATAAATTGACGCTCCCCGAAGATGTGGAGAACAAACTGCGTAAGGAGGTCCACCGACTGGGTAAACAGGGCTTTGGCTCTGCAGAAGCCACTGTGATCCGTAGCTATTTAGATGCTGCATTGGCACTTCCTTGGAATACTACCACTAAAGAACGGGTAGATGTCGCCCAAGCAAGAAAGATTTTAGATCGAGATCACTTCGGCTTAGAGAAAGTCAAGGAACGGATTTTAGAGATCCTTGCTGTGAAACAACTTGCACCGCAAATGCAGGGACAAATCATATGTTTGGTCGGCCCTCCCGGTGTCGGTAAGACCTCTATCGCAATGAGCGTCGCGCGGGCATTAAATCGCAAACTTGCCCGATTATCCTTAGGTGGTATCCATGATGAGGCTGAGATTCGCGGACATCGTAAGACCTATATCGGAGCTATGCCCGGTCGAATCATTTCTGCAATTACCCAGTGTGGCAGCAGTAATCCCTTGCTGCTCTTAGACGAGATCGATAAACTGGGACGGGATTATAAGGGAGACCCCTCCGCCGCTCTGTTAGAGGTGTTAGATGCGGAGCAAAACAGCACATTCCGTGATAATTTTTTAGAGTTCACCTATGACCTCAGCGGTTGTATGTTCATTACGACAGCGAACTCCCTCGATACCATTCCCAGACCCCTTCTGGATCGTATGGAAGTGATCGAACTCAGTTCCTACACAGACGAGGAAAAGCTTGCAATCGTCAAACGCCATCTTCTGGCAAAGCAACTGACAAAACACGGTCTGAAGAAAACGCAGCTTCGTGTCACCGACGATGCCATTCGCGATATGATCCAATGCTATACGCGTGAATCCGGTGTGCGTAATCTGGAAAGACAAGTCGCAACCCTTTGCCGTCGAGCCGCAATGAAATTTGTTTCTGATCCGGACCTTTCTCGTATTACGGTGAAAAGTCAGAATCTCTCTGAGTATCTGGGACCCGAGAAGGTTTTACCTGCAAAGATCCCCACTACAGATCAGGTAGGTGTCGTTACGGGTCTTGCATGGACTTCTGTAGGCGGTGAGACTCTTGAGGTAGAATGTAACGTAGTAGACGGTAACGGAAAGCTGGAACTGACCGGTAATCTGGGAGAGGTCATGAAAGAATCCGTTCATGCCGCCATGAGTTACATCCGATCCAGAGCAAAGAATTTCGGATTAGATGTTGATTTCTATAAAACCAAGGATATCCACGTTCATTTCCCGGAAGGCGCAGTTCCGAAAGATGGTCCTTCTGCCGGTATTGCCATTTGTACCGCTATGGTATCGGCCCTTTCCGGTGCAACCGTTCGACGGGATATTGCAATGACCGGTGAAATATCCATTCGCGGCCGTGTATTAGCCATTGGTGGCTTGAAAGAAAAGACCATGGCAGCCCTTCGTAGCGGCATTCAAACCGTAATCATTCCCAAGGCAAACGAAAAGGATCTCCAAGAGATCGATCAAACTGTACGAAAAGCCCTTCAATTTATCCTCGTAGATCATGTGGATGCCGTTATTGGTGAGAGCCTAACATTCCCCGAAGGTGCCGATCCTCTTGCAGATAAAAAGCAATCCAACTTCCATGTCGGAAATGACACATCTGTAGTAAAGGCAGGTCTCAGACAATGAATTTACAGAAAGTAGAATTTGTTAAATCCGTTGCAAAAGCAGGGGACTTTGTTCAAGACGGCCTTCCCCAAATTGCGTTTTCCGGCAAATCCAATGTTGGTAAGTCTTCTGTGCTGAATTGCATTCTCCAGCGCAAAAACTTTGCCCGTGTTGGACAAAAACCCGGAAAAACCATTCATATCAATTACTTTTCTGTGGATAAGAAGGCATATTTCGTTGATTTACCGGGATATGGCTATGCGCAGGTTGCCGCTTCCGAAAAGGAGCGTTGGGGAAAGCTAATGGAATCCTACTTCAGCCGCGCAGACCTGATTACCATGGGCGTTATGATTGTTGACGCACGTCACGAACCTACAAAGCTGGATATTGTCATGTGTGATCTGTTCCGTTCCACAGGCATGCCATTTGTTGTAGTGGCAAATAAACTGGACAAGCTGAAGCCCAGAGAGATCGAAGGCAATATGGAACAAATTCGTAAATCTCTGACCTTAGACCCGTCTGTACCGGTGATCCCGTTCTCTGCGGAGAAGGGGACAGGGCGAGGAGAACTGGTTTCCATTATTATGAAAGCCTGCGGAGCATAAACTAAGGAAAAATCTGATTTTTCTATTGCGTTGTCGATCTTTTAATGTTATACTATAATAAGCAGAAGAATTTGAGGATAAACTGATGAATGAACCCACATACCATCTTACAGGTATTATGAGGAGCAACGGAGAACTTCCGGCGGATTTTGACGGTCCCTTGGGAGTGATCCTGCAGCTTCTCAGCAAGAACAAGATAGATATTGAGGATGTGAGTATTTCATCCATCTTGGAGCAGTATCTTGCATATTTGGACGAAATGAAGGCTATGGATATGGAGATTGCCAGTGAATTTATTGCAATGGCTTCTCACCTTATGCTGATTAAGACAAAAATGCTCCTATCCGCCGCTGAACGAGAAGAGGCTCTCAGTGAAATGGAACTGCTGATCCGCTCTCTGGAAGAAAAGCAAAGAGCTACAGCCTTTGAACAAATTCGTAATGCAATTGGTTTCTTGGAACCACGAAATGAGATCGGAGTCAATCTGTTTACCAAAGACCCCGAACCGCTAAAGGTAGATCATACCTATCGATACCAACACGCGCCGGAAGACTTAGTAAAAGCCTTCCACGCCATTGCAGAACGCAGTGAGCGTCGTATGCCGCCTCCTGTGTCTAATTTCCAAGGTATCGTTGGTGCAGAGCCTTATCCCGTTACAAAAAAGGCGGCCATGGTTCTAAAACGTCTGCTTATGAAGGGTGTGGAGAAATTCTTATCCCTTTTCCGTGGCAGCAAATCCCGCAGTGAGATTGTTGCAACCTTCCTTGCTGTATTGGAACTCTGCCGAACTAATTCCGTTACCATAGAAGGGGACAGCGATGATATCGATGTCCGCTTCCAGAAAATGCCCGATGGGGAGCCGGAGGCTTTTGATGGATCAACTGAAACGCATTATTGAGGCAATCCTATTCGCCGCCGGGGAGCCTGTTGAACTGGAACGGCTGGCAAAAACTGCAGAATGTGATCCCTCTGACATAGAGAAAGCAGCGCAGTCTTTGATGGACGAATACGCATTCGATCGTCGAGGGATCCGTGTCGTCCGTTTGGAGCGTGCTTACCAAATGTGTTCATCGGGAGAGTTTTCCTCCTATGTGACAAAGGCACTGGAAACTCGTAAACCTCCGAAGCTGTCTGCTTCTCAGTTAGAGACATTGACAATTGTTGCATATTATCAGCCTGCAACAAAGGCTTATGTAGAACAGCTTCGCGGTGTTGACAGTTCCTATTCTGTTAACGCACTTCTCAATAAGCACTTGATCGAAGAATGCGGTCGCCTAAATGTTCCCGGTAGGCCTATCTTATATCGTACAACGGCAGATTTTCTGCGTACGTTCGGACTGCAGTCTTTAGACGAGTTGCCTGAAATCGAAAAGATGCAGTTCGGTAAGCGAGATTTACCTGAGGAAATCTCCATGGAAAACAATGGAGAAATAATCCAAGCAGAAGCAAACCAAGGAAAGGACGGTACAGAGAATGAGTAAAAACGTATCCGAGGTATTAAATGCCTCCTTAGCCAGAATCAGAGACATGGCAGATGCCAACATGGTGGTTGGACAGTCTATTGTTGTAGGGGATACTACGATCATCCCTGTTTCTAAAATCACAGTAGGTCTTGCATCCGGTGGTGCAGATCTTGCAAACAAAACTGCAGGTTTGGATGCCAGCTTCGGAGGCGGTATCG
>JAZSAO010000363.1:0-1880 GCA_045601945.1 Faecousia sp.
AATTAACCCCGACAGATTTTTGAAGGTCTGTCGGGGTTGATTAATTCTCTTCGACAAATTGGAATTTATCTTTCAAATGTTCTATCGTATCCAAGACATTCTCTGAATAATTTTCTGCCGATATATTGATTGAAACGGAAAACCTCTTCTCGGTAAAATTCGTTCCAATAGCTTATCATTCTTGTATAGCCTCTATGAATCATTGATTTATTTGCGAGACAGAATGTTTGAATATCGGTATTGTTTCGATCTTTGAGTTTTTCATATATCATTGCCAAGATCTCTACCACATATTCGTCGCAAGGCTTCACAATAAAGGGAATCACCCATGGTTCAAACTCTGTTTCCAGCAGTTTTCTGAGATGTTTTTCCCTGATATAGCCGTCGCAACTTCTTGTGTAGATACAACTTACGATTTGCTTTTGTCTTTCGGCGAGACTGTTATACCTTGGATCACCTATGTCCATGAAATAGATTCTGTAGGGAAATTTGATTTTTCTGCAGTCCAGAATATATGACACTGTATCCTCACTGATTGTTTTCCGAATATTATTGAACGTTTCAATGGGCAAAACAGGGATGATACTGTTTAGATCTTCCCATAAATCATTGGGAAAGGAATTATAAAACATAAGTTCACCTCGGTCTTTGCAAATCAAATAGTTCATCTCTCAACCATTATGATGATTTACTTACTCTATTTCAATTTTGAATTCATGACTTTCTCACAAGACTCACAATGCTTTCCACTGTTGTCCCTTTAGGTAGGGAGTCTACCACGGTTGTTGACGTATTGGAATTGACTGTATCAGTCTTCGTCTTCTTGAGGTTCGACGGGAGGTGTAGCCCCGATTTTTGCATCCACAATTTTTTTGACAGCTTCAAGTCCGTCAGGACCACAAAATGCGTCCATCAGCTCATTAAACTCGGGGTTATCGCTGGGTGTCACTGCAGCTTTGCGAATACGCAACTGTTCAATGATAGAAAGAATCACATCAAGACCCAAGATGGCAAGTCCAATCCATAGGCAAGACTTCACCCAAATTCCGACAATACAAAGGATAATTCCTGGAACCGACAAATAGAAAAAGTGAAACAGGAAATTGGTAAGAACAAAGAGCCAGAACATTTTGATAGGATATTTTCTTTCCATAATATACCTCCAAGATTTACGCAGTTAGATAAATTTCAAGTTGCTGGTTAGTTCGCCTTTGTTTGCAAATCCTCCGTACGAACCGAAATGCGGATATAGTCATCGGCCTTTTCCCTACTCAAACAAACAACGGATTCTACATGGGAGCAACGAGGGAAGAGATCAACGGCTTCGGCGTGGGTCAGTTTATAGCCTTTTTCGCAGAGAAGTTTTACATCTCTACCTAAGGTGGCCGGATCGCAGGAGACGTAGACCACTTTTTTGGGGCTCATAGTGTGGATGGCTTCAATGACATCAAGGCTCAGACCCTTTCTCGGAGGATCCACTACGATGACATCGGGGCGATTGCCTTCTGCACAGAGTTTTAGGGCGGCTTCCCCTGCATCGGCACAGAAGAATTCTGCATTTTCAATACTATTGCGCTTAGCATTTTCCTTAGCATCTACAATGGCAGCGTCAATGACTTCCACACCAATAGCTTTTTTAGCTTTCTGAGCCAGACACAGAGTAATGGTGCCGGTACCGCAGTACAGATCCAGAACTGTTTCTTCTCCTGTCAGCTCTGCACAGGCAATGGCCTTTTCATACAAAATTTCCGCCTGATCTCGATTGACCTGATAAAAGGAACGGGGAGAAATGCGGAAACGGAGACCACAGAGAATATCCTCGATGGCATCTGCGCCCCAAAGGGTTTTGGTGGTATCGCCCATAATGGCATTGCCCTTAC
>JAZSAO010000364.1:0-4880 GCA_045601945.1 Faecousia sp.
GATCTCGGAGTCGGTTTTTGCTGTATCGCCTAAACCCTCGCCTGTATTGGAACGTACTGCAATGCCGTTCTTTCGACAGAAGGGGATCACAGTATCACGGATTCGGGCTTCGTTAGAATCGGTAATGCCGACACTGATAAAAGCAACATGAACCCCTGAGTCTATATGGGATTGGATAGCGGTTAGATTGGTAGAATTATATTCGTATGTAATGCCGGTTTTGACTTCCGATGCTGTAGTGGTGTTAGAAGGATATTTTTTGTTCCACAATGCAGCGGCGGCGGAATACCAAGTTTCCATAACCTCTACGGTATAATTATTCTTGAAGATAACATAGTCCAGCATATCCCACTCACGGGCGCAAACATAGGCATAGGCGAAACTGTCCGGGGTAGTGATCTTGTCCATAAGAAGGAATGCACGTTTATTGACTAATTCCAGAACGGAATCAAATCGGGCGATGGGCATGGTACCGCCGGATTTTGCAGTGCCTACAGTGGATACGTAGGTGGGAATAGAGTTCAGAACCTTTGCATCAGCGGTGGTAAGAATATAGTTGGACCCCTTGTTTCCCTGACCGTCCTCTAAGGAATACTTTTTTGCCTGCGCCCATGTGATGTCGGCGATGTAAACAAGGGTATCTGCATCTGTCATACGGCGGAGGTTGGTGTCATGGAGAAGAACGGGGACACCATCTTTGGTCACGTGGAAGTCCACTTCGATAATATCAACACCCATGTTAATACAGGAATTGATGCCCAAGAGGGAGTTTTCCGGGAAATTCCGCCAATCCCCTTTATGGGCGACTACAAGGGGAATGCCTTTAGCATGCTTGTCCCAAACTCCTTGCGCTCCATAGGAAGGAATGGGATAACTGCCCTTGGTTGCAGGTTTTTCTTCCGGTAACTCTGCAGCGGATACGGGAATGACGCTCAAGAGAAGGCTAAGACATAGCAGAATCATTAAGATACGCTTCATATAATTCGCTCCTTTTTTATTCCAAAGTCTGGTACTCATAAATACTTTTTTCATAAAAAGTATATCACAAGAAACCAAAAATTACAAGAAATTGTCAGATAAAACCAAATAGGAGAATTGCAGATGAGCCATCATGTTATGATGCCGTATGGATGATGTTACGAGATACAATAAGGAGGCTGCCCGGCGAGCACCCTCCTTGTACGTTGGGTTGTGACGAGAGTGTATTTTGGGATCTTATCCGATAAAGTACGCTTTTGCGCTGTCGCTGTATGCAATGAGAGCGGTACACAAGTTACCCAATGTTCCTGTTTTGTTGTTACCGTAGGTGTCGGGGGTATAGGTCATGGTAACGGATACGGGAACGTCACCTGCATAAACCTGTGCGGATAGAATGGTACGCAGTTCTGCAGCCAAAAGACCGTTAAAGGAGAACGCATAACGACTTTCTTTGGCATCGTATTCTTCCAATTCGGTTATGACAGCTTCCTTTTTCTGCCCATACAGATTTGTGTAGGAGATCCGAAGGTTTAGATCAGAAAGAGAGCCGGAATAGTTCAGGGTGCTGATAATGTATTTTACAGCAATTTTAGATTCCAGATTCAAGGACTTGCCGACCCATGTGATCTGTGGGTCTTCTAAATCGGAAAGGGCAGTGTTAGTGTTACCGAAGGTCAAACCGGCAGTGTTACTCAGATAGCCTCTGTGTGCTTCTGTCATTGCACCGTCAGCCAAGGAATCCGTCCGATAGTTCTTAAAGATCTGGCCGGCGGTGCCGTAACGGAGAAGGTCTGCGCAGAGGATTTTTAATTTCTCCGGTCTATTTGCATTGTTTAACTGAGAATAGGCATATTTAGCAATGCTATACTCGTCTACCGATGAATAATAGGGCTGACCCTCCTTCACGCCATAAAGAACGGTCTTGATTTGATCGTTCATTTGGACAGCAGTTATACCGGTGAGGGTGAAGTAATAGTTGTTACCGTTCTCTACAGGGTCTATACGGATTGTGGTGGTGCCTGTTTTGCGATTGCCATCGTAGATATCTAAAGTACATTCTGCATAAACTGTATCCATGTCATAGCCTTCCAAATTGGCTTTCGATACTGCGTAGTTTATAGAAATATCACTTGCCAGATTCAGAGAATGGCCCAATTTGATAGAGCTGTCCTCCATAGGAACCTTGATTTCTGTGGCGCCGCAGATACATAGACCATCGGTATAGGTGTGTGATAAAGCAGTATATTGGGCGGTAACCTTGGTATCTGTGATGATATTGGTTAGGGACTGATCCCAGCCTGCAAAGCAGTAGTGATACTCTTCGTCAGGAGCCTTTACAGGGGTGCTTCCCGAATAGGTTGCAGAATCCCCTTTTGCGATTTCTTCTGTTGCGAGAACAGAACCATCCTCATCGACAAAGGTGATGGTGTATAGAGGCTTGGGAAGGTTTTCCTTAGGACCAATGTAGAAAGAATCGATCTCGATAACGGCTTCTCCATCCTTGGGCGCAAGGTTGCTAATGTAAATGCGGAGAGATTGCACATCTGTTTCCTCTGTAAAGAAAGAGGGCATGGGAATTGTGACAGTAAAGAAACCACTGTCGATAACAGAATCGGGGCAGTCCTTGCGCAATAGGGGATTATAGTAGAAATCTGTCCTTGCGGCACTTGCATAAGCGATACCAATAGATAGGGGAAGAGCAGCATCGTAAGCAACGCCGTTGTCAATGCGAAGAACCATTTGTAAATAGTCACTGTCAGAGGGGGTATAATGGAGGGGACGCTCACTTATGTTGATGCCGGTTTGGATATAGTGGTTTCCTCCGGTAGTTACACGAGCAAGGAGTGTAGATGCCAAGGGATCATACCATGTGCCGCGCATAGTAACGGTTCTTGCCAGCCACTGCCGATTGTCGAAATTATTGTATCCGTATTGGGACGTCATATAGCGCATTTCATCTGTATCTCGATCGGTGAAGTCAAAATACAGATAGTCCTGCTGGGGAAGGTAGGCCTTGGGTCCAATGTAAACCTGATCTATGCTAATGGTACAGGTTTTGCCGCTAATGGGAGCCAAATTGGTGAAATACAGCCGCAAAGCATTCACTTCTGCTGCATCTGTAAAGGCTTTGTTCATAGGCAGTGTGATAGTGAAAAACTCTCCGTTAAGGTGGGTTTCTGTAATGGTCTGTACCACTCTATCCCCATAACGGAAATCCGTGCTGTCCGGAGTAGAGAAAACCACACCTGCGGTCATGGCGGTCGCAGCATCGTTGGGCATAGCGTTTGTAATCTTCAGACGGATCTGGAAATAATCTCCTGCCTGGGGAAGGTAGTGCAGGGGTCTGTCTCCGACTACGGTGCCGGTTTGGATATAATGGTTTCCTCCTGCGGTGAGGTTGACAGTCATGGTTCCTGCAGTATTATCTAAGTTAGCACTGCTCATGGATGCAGGGCGGGGGAACCAGTTACCGGTATCGTAATTGAGACTTCCATAGAGTTTATCCTGATAACGGAAACGGGCAAGTCTCTCGTTGGAGAAGCCGAAGTATAAGCCTCTTGTAAAGCGGAACTGATCCAGAGAAAGGGTGCCGCTAAACTTTAAATAGACTGTATGATTTCCGGGTGTAACATGCTTGATCTTGACATGAGCGGAGGCATAGCCGGAACTGTTAAATTTGAGAGTACCAACCTTGTTTTCCGTAGCGGTTCCGTCCAAATAGACAGTGATAGAGCAATTGCTACCCTTTGCCTTAGCGGTAAGAATGTTCTCGGTACCGTCAAATTCGATGTTTTCATAAGTGAGGGTATCCTTGCTTGTGAGATTGTCAACGGTCTTATTTTTACCGGCATTCCAATCTTCCGGAACAGTAAATCCAAAGGTGTCTTGATTAAAGTTCGTGAAATGCTCTGCATCAATGCGGTCGGAGGCGGGGCGAATGCGGTAGCTTTCCTGAATGTAATTTACCAATGGACCGGGACGGTCGGTCATGACTCCGGTATAACCGATGTCAAAGAGATCTGCCCAGCCGATTTCAGAGTCTACTTTTGCATTTGCACCCATGTAGCTGGGGTTTCCGGTATTGCAACGCAGATATATTCCGGTTTCTCTGCAGTAGGGAACTAAGTTGTTTCTAATATGAGACTCATTAGCATCACTTACGCCTGCAGCCAATCCCACGACATGAACACCGGCATCTATAAGGGTTTGTATTTTGGTGGGATTATTATTGTTATATTCAAAAGCAATGGAGGTTTTTACATCCTGTGAGGTAATGGGCTCAGAGGGATGTTTTTTGTTCCACAAGGCAGCTCCCTCGGCAAACCAAGGCTCCAGCTGATCAATGGTATAGTTGCCCTTGAACACGACGTAATCCAGCATGTCCCATTCCTTGGCGCAGACGAAGGCATAGGAAAAACTATTGGCATCAGCGACCTTGTCCATAAGGAGGAGGGCTCGCTTGTTTACCAGTTCCAGAATAGAAGCAAAGGGGGAAATGGGCATAGTGCCTCCGGCTTTGGCAGTGCCTACCATAGAAACATAGGTGGGGAGGGAATTGAGAACCTTTGCATCCGCGGCAGTCAGTATGTAGTTTTCACCCTTGTTTCCCATACCGTCTTCGAGAGCATATTTCTTTGCCTGGTTCCATGTGATTTCGTGGATATAGATAAGGGTATCTGCATTGGTCATACGGCGGAGGTTATCATCGTGAAGGGCAACGGGAACGCCGTCCTTTGTAACATGGAAGTCAATCTCGATGATATCCACACCCATATTGATACAGGAGTTTACACCTAAAATGGAAGCTTCCGGGAAATTCCGCCAGTCTGTTTTATGGGAGATCGCTACAGGAATGCCGCGGCTAATTTTCTACCAAATAGGCTGAGAACGGAACGCGGGAA
>JAZSAO010000365.1:0-1575 GCA_045601945.1 Faecousia sp.
ACCGCTGAAATTCCGATGGTATGTGCTCTTGGCAGTGAGTCTTGCTTTCTATTTGGCAGGGGGGCTTCATGGGGGGCTGTTTCTGCTCTTTACGACAGGAACCAATTATATAGGAGGTCTGCTCTTATCCCGACTCAATGATCGGAAGACAGCGCTGTCTCCGGAACGAAAAAAACAAGAGGAACCAAGGATCAAAACTCAAAAACGATGGGTTTTGGTTCCGGTTTTGTTGCTCAACTTTGGCCTTCTTTATATGGTAAAATACTGGCATTTTACCGCAGAGGCCATTGGCAAGGCAGTAGGGGAGAACGGTCTTCCGCGTTTGGATTGGATCATGCCTGTAGGGCTTAGTTTCTATATGTTCCAAAGCGTAGGCTATTTGGTAGACTGCTATCGCGGGAAATACACCGCGGAACGAAATTTTTTGAAATTCAGCCTGTTTGTGTCATTCTTTCCCCAGATGATACAGGGGCCTATTAGCCGATTTGACCAGTTGCAACCTCAGCTGATTTCCGGGAATCGATGGGATGCCGATAATGTGAAGTGTGGGATCCAGCTTGCTCTTTGGGGTTATTTAAAGCGGATGCTCCTTGCCGATCGAGCCGCACTTGTGGTCAATGCCGTGTTTGGCAATACAGAACAGTACGGAGGCTTCTTCTATGCCTTTGCGGTGCTGTTTTATTGCATCCAATTATATTGTGATTTCAGCGGCGGAATAGATATTACCCGTGGCGTGGCGCGGATGTTCGGTATAGATCTTGCGGAAAACTTCAAGCGACCTGCTTTTGCCACCAGTATGGCAGATTATTGGAGACGGTGGCATATTACTTTGGGCAGTTGGATGCGGGACTATGTGTTCTATCCCTTGTCTTTCTCCAAGGCTTTTGCAAAGCTGAGTCGTTGGGCAAGAAAGCACTTTAAGGGAAAGGTAGGCAAGGTGATCCCTACTGCAACGGCTACTTTTGTGGTATATCTGATCATCGGCATATGGCACGGAGCCAATTTCCGCTATATTGCCTATGGATTCTATAACGGTATCATATTGACATCCTCTGTTTTGCTGGCTAACACCTATAGTCAGTGGAAGAAGAAACTCCATATTCAGGATAAGAGCCCATGGTTCAGAACTTTTGCGATTTTGCGAACCTCGGCAATTGTATTTGTCGGCAGGTATATTACCCGTCCTCCGCGGCTCCTTGTGGGCTTTGATATGTTGAAAAAAACCTTCACATCTCCTTGCTTCTATCAATTGAGAGACGGCACCATATGGAATTTCGGTTTGAGTCTTACGGACTATCTGGTGGTGGCAATCGGCTGTGCGGTTCTGTTCTTCTTGGAATGGAAACTGGAGCAGGGAAAGGATCTCCGTAAGGCATTAGAGACCAAGCACCCTGTGGTGCAGTGGCTTTGCTTGTTCCTGCCACTGGTTCTGCTGTGCGTTTTTGGCATTTTCCGGGACAGCGGTGTTCGGGTAGAATTTATTTATCAACAGTTTTAGGAGGATGTTATGGAGAGAAAAGTTAGAATGTCCTCTACGACCTGGCTTTGGATGCTTCTGGGAACGATCCTGTTCAT
>JAZSAO010000366.1:0-8536 GCA_045601945.1 Faecousia sp.
GTTGGCGAGCTGTACGGCTGCCACGTCATTCCCTCTCCCCACGAGGATGTTGAGGGTATCCTGCCCAAGCTGGGATGAGATTAGCAAGAGTCATCGGAAACGTTGTCTCCACCATTAAGGATGAGTGCTTTGCCGGTCAGAAGCTGATGATCGTAGATTATATCGACGAGCAGGGCAACCTGACCGGGAACCACGCCATTGCCTTTGATGTGGCAGACGCAGGCATCGGAGATACCGTATTGGTCAATGTAGATGGCGGCGCCGCAGGTATGTTCCTGGGGCGGAAGGTCATTGCAGACCTGACCATCTGCGGTGTGATCGATCACGTGACCTACGATGGCGAAACAAGGGAGTATCACTGATATGGATATTGAAGCAATCAGAAAAGAAGTAGAACGCCAAGTTCTGGCATACTTCCATATGGAAGCAGCTCCTGCTCCCTATGCAGGTCTGGTTACCGGTATGGATGTGGTGTCCCATCTGGAGCATTCTCTTTTGAACCCTGATACAACGGAGAGCAAGATCCGCTCCGAGTGTGCCGTAGCACGGAAGTATTCCGTTGCGGCAGTTTGCGTGGCGCCTTACTATGTGCCTGTCGCTCGGGAAGAACTTCTGGGTAGCCCTGTAGCTATTGGCACAGCCATCGGTTTCCCCCATGGCTGTATGTCTCAGGCTGCTAAGCTGGCAGAACTCCGTGAATGCATGGCAAACGGTGCTACCGAAATTGACGTGGCACTGAATGTCCTTGCCATTAAGTCCGGCAGACTGGACGTCGCCCAGCGTGAACTGGAAGAAATCGTCCGCATGGCAGCCGGTAAGGCAAAGATCAAGGCTGTGTTTGAGCACAGCATCTACACACCCGAGGAAAAGCGTGGGGTTCTGACTATGCTCCGCAGCAGTGGTGTAGACTATGTAAAGATCCAGAATATGCTCAGCGGTCACGGCGCCCGTGTGGAGGACGTGAAGCTGGCTCATGAAATTCTGGGTCGTAACGTGGGCATTAAGATCGACGGAGGCATTAAGACTCTGGCACAGGCCGAACAGCTTATGGCTGCCGGCGCAAGCCGTCTGGGTCTCACCGCTACCGCAAAGATCGCAGAAGAAGCCCGCAAGGCTTAAGCCCAAACCAAATATACGAAAGGAAGTACCTTTGAATGGATATTAATGAAATCATCAGACAAGTAACCGAGGAGATTTGCTCCAAGTACGGCCAGCAGGCTCCCGCTTCCAACGGCGGCCAGAACCCTGCAGATATGGCAAGATATATCGACCACACCTTCCTGAAGCCCGAAGCATCCGTTGCCGACGTTCGCAAGATCTGTGACGAGGCTAAGAAGTATCACTGCGCAAGCGTTTGTGTCAACCCCTCTTACATCCAGTATGTTGCTCAGCAGCTGGAAGGCAGCGGTGTCACTCCTTGCTGTGTTATTGCATTCCCCTTCGGCACCTGCACTCCCGAGACCAAGGCTTTCGAGGCTGCTGACGCTGCTACCAAGGGCGCAAAGGAAATCGACATGGTCATCAATGTTGGCGCTATCAAGTCCGGCGACTGGATGCTGGTTAAGCGTGACATCGAGGGCGTTGTCAATGCTGTTAAGGGCAGAGCCACTGTTAAGGTCATCATTGAAGCTTGCCTCCTGACCGACGAAGAGAAGGTTAAGGCATGTACCGTTGCTAAGATCGCCGGTGCACACTTCGTCAAGACTTCTACCGGTTACTCCACCGGCGGCGCTACTGTCGAAGACATCCGCCTCATGCGTGAGACTGTTGGTCCCGACATCGGCGTTAAGGCTTCCGGCGGCGTTCGTACCTATGACGATGCTGTTGCTATGATCAACGCAGGCGCAAGCCGTATCGGTGCTTCCTCCACCGGCAAGATCGTTGCAGGCGTGAAGAACGACGAGCACAAGTGCGTCAACTGCGGCAACTGTAAGAATAAGTGCCCCAGCGGCAACGTCGAGATCCGCAAGACCCTCTATTGATCCTCTCTATAGGAGTCTAACTATGAGAAGACCTATGATCGCAGGCAACTGGAAGATGAACAAGACCCCTGCAGAAACCGTTGCCCTGCTGAATGAACTGAAGAAGATCCAGATCCGCAACAAGGCAGAAGTGGTTGTTTGTCCCATGACCGTTAGCCTCTTTGCCGCAGGTCCCTGCCTGAAGGGTACCGACATCCGTCTGGGTGCTCAGAATGTCCACTTTGAGGACAAGGGCGCCTTCACCGGGGAAGCCAATGTGGCAAGCCTGAAGGAACTGGGTGTTGAGTATGTGATCCTGGGCCACTCCGAACGCCGTCAGTACTTCGGCGAGACCGACGAGACTGTCAACAAGAAGACCCTCAAGTGTCTGGAAAAGGGTCTGAAGCCCATCGTCTGCGTTGGGGAAAGCCTTGCTGAGAAGCAGAAGGGCATCACCAATGAGGTGGTTTGCCTCCAGACCAAGGCAGCTCTCTGTGGTGTCAATCGTACCCAGCTTGAGGACGTTGTCATTGCCTATGAGCCCATTTGGGCCATCGGCACCGGCATGACCGCAACCGCTCAGGATGCCAATGCTACCATCGGTGCTATCCGTCGTGCTATTCGCGAGGTTTACGGCGATATGGCAGAGAAGATCCGCATCCTCTACGGCGGTTCCATGAACGACAAGAACGCTTCCGAACTTATGGCACAGCCTGAGATCGACGGCGGCCTCATCGGCGGCGCAAGCCTCATTCCCGACAAGTTCGAGAAGGTCATCAACTATTGATCCTTCCCTAAATAAAACAAAGAGCCTCGAAGATCCCACGGGATCCTTCGAGGCTTCTTTGTCATATATAGCAAGAAGATTGCAATAGGATAATTACAATCTTCTTGCAAATTTTCAATTGTCGAACTGTTTCCAAATTCGCACACGCTCTTGGCTCTCCCTCTGGGAGAGCTGTCGCCAGAGGTGACTGAGAGGGCAGTAGGGATTATCAAATTCGCACCAAGTTCGTAGTAGGCATAGCAGTATTGCAGGGGTGCGGTACATCCTACGAAGCTAACACATAAGGGGTAGCCTCTACTGCCCTCTCCGCCCTTTGGGCACCTCTCCCATTGGAGAGGCAAGGGCTGATTCTGATTTGGTAAACGGTTCGCTAAACTGCGATTTATGGCTACAATTAAGAAGCGGTTATTTGGCAGGATATGCCATGATCTGACAGGGCGTGGATTATTTCATCGCGGTAGTAAATCATTGTAAATTCCGGGTGGAAAAATAACCGGTGATAGGATACATGGGGGATTTCTTCTGTGCCGTTAAGAAATATGCAAATGTGCTCCCTTTCTACTTCGTCTTTTTTCTCTCCGTAAAGGGTACCGAAAACGATCATTTTACGGACTGCAGTAATGGAACTGTAAGGAACAGATCTCCGGCAGTTTCCCTTAGAATCATTAAAATCTATGGTGTTTTGAGAAAATACAACAACAGATTGGCTGAGTTTTCCGTATCGAATGGTGGGATACCAGAAAAATAGGGCAAAGCATAGCATGACTATAGATAAAAACCATATATCCTCCCAAGTTTCGGTACAGCCAATGGCTACCAACCAAAGGATCCCTAAGGTGATAGATGCGCCTATGGCGAGTTTCTTCCGAGTATGAAAAATAATTTTTTCTTGGGGAAGCAGATCGAATTCCATCATCATATCCTCCGTTGTTATTGTATTTTCTATGCATATAAAATATATCACATAGAGAAATCTTTGTCAACATAGAGGGAGTGTCTGTTTGAGAATAGAAAATCGGGGACTGCCGGAATGGCAGTCCCCGAACTTAGAGGTAGGATTTGTGAGTCGGATCGACCTCAAGAAGGGCGATTCGGTCAACTCTTGCTGGCAATTACTTGCCGGCCTGCATTTCGGCGACGGATTCCAGAATGGCGTCGCACATATACTCCAGCTGCTCTGCGGACAGACCGTAGATGGGCAGATGGGTGAAGCGGTTATTGAACAGATCTTCGCAGACGGGGCAGGTCTTTGCGATCTCTTCCATATCGTAGCCGTAGGTCTTCAGGATATCGAAGTGGAACAGGGGGCCAAAGTGAGGAATGTTGGTAACACCCTTTTCGGTCAGCTTTGCCTTCAGAGTCTGTACGTCGCCGCCTGCCTTGGCAGGACCGATTTCCAGCAGATACAGGTGATAGGTGGGAACCACATCGGGGTTCTCGGTGTCCTGAGGGATGATAGCGGGGTTGCCGGACAGACGCTTGGTGACATACTCCGCAGCAGCCTTACGCTCTGCAAGGATCTTGTCATAGCGTTCAACCTGTAGCTTCAGACCCAGACCCTGGATCTCTGTGGTGGAGCTGTTCAGAGCAACGAAGGGACCGTACTTGCCGGGCATAGCGTTGACGTCATAGAGCCAGTTCTTAATGGGGGTGTCGAAATTGCAACCGAAGAAACGGGAGCGCTTCATGTAGGGACGGAATTCGTCAATGTTGGTGCATACAACACCACCTTCGCCGAAAGAGGTGCAGTTTTTAACTTCATGGAAGCTGAATGCGCCGAAATGACCGATGGTACCGATCATCTTGCCCTTGTACATTGCACCGAAAGCGTGAGCGGCATCTTCCAGAACCAGAATGTTATGCTTGTTGGCAATTTCCATAATGGCATCCATATCGCAGGGATAGCCACCGATATGAACGGGAACGATCATCTTGGTCTTGGGGGTGATTTTCTTTTCTACGTCCTTGGGATCCATGTTGCAGGTACGGGGATCCAGATCGGCAAAGACCAGCTTAGCACCTACGGACAGGGGATATGCCATAGTAGCAATAAAGGTGATGGCAGGAACGATGACCTCGTCACCGGCCTGAAGGTTTGCATACTTGTATGCGATCTCGAAGCCTGCAGTAGCGTTTGCTACGAATGCAGAGCCGCTGGTCTTCAGGTATGCGTCGCAAGCAGCCTCGGCAGCCTCAACATTGGGGCCAAGGGACAGCTTTCCGGGAGGGGTAGAGAGCTTATCCAGCTTTTCTACTTCAGCCTCGACGGCCTTGATGGCAGCTTCGTATTCGGGGCCTTCACCCTTCATGAGGAAGCGGATGACAGCCATGAGATCTTCCTTGTTGTAGTTCTCACCAACTGCGGGCCAGGGGACACGGGTCGCACCTGTGTTGTAACGGAAATCAGTAGACTTTGCCATTAAATTCACCACTTTCTTATTATTTGATGGGTGCGCTTATTAGAGCACCCTTTGATTTTAGTTTGAACGTTTCTGATATTTAAATCAGTAGTTGTTACGCTTGTACATTTCGTCGCAGAGTTCTTGGATGCGCAGGGCACGCTCTGCGTTGGTATAATCTCTCTCGCCCTTGAGGATCAGCTTGTTGAAAGCTGCAAACTGCTTGGTGTACATATTGCCGCCCTTGCCATAGAAGGTCTGGGGCTTGCCGATGACACGCTGCTGCTGGGCTTCGTAATCTCCTTGGGGAGAGTAGATGTACTTCATCTTGCCGCCCTCTTCCTGAGAGAGGGTGCCTTCGGTAACGATGCTGCCGGCGGTGCCGTAGATCTCCATCTTGCCCGTTGCGGCATTGTCGGGAACGTTGAAGTTGACGTCGATGTGTCCCAAGATGCCCTTTTCGGACTTGAAGGTAATGACGGCGGAGTCCTCAACCTCGTACTTAAAGGTCTTGGTGGTAAAGTATGCGGTACACTTTTCGAAATCCTCGCCGGTAATAGAGGTGAACAGTTCCATGCAGTGAACGGCTAAATCCATAATGGCACCGCCGCCGCTGTAGGCCTTGGTCTGTCTCCATGCACCGGGAATATCGGGATACCAGCAGGTAAACTGGAGTTTAAACAGGTTTACATCACCGATGCCGCCCCTTGCGATCAGGTTGCGAGCCTTCACATGGAGGTTGTGATGCCCCATCATGTAGCCGATCATCAGCTGCTTGCCGGCTTTCTTGAAAGCATCTAAGAGTTTTTTGCCTTCTTTATAGCTGAGGGTAATGGGCTTTTCCATGAATACGTTACGGCCATACTTCAGGGCGAGCATTGCCTGTTCATAGTGACAGAAAACGGGAGTTGCAATGTAGACCGCATCGGACTCTACAGCTTTGAGCATTTCTTCTGCATCGGAGAAGTAGTTGGCAAAGCCATACTTCTCTGCAACCTTCTGTGCCACTGCGGGGACGGCGTCCATAACCGCAACGATCTCGTTCTGAGGATCCAGAAGCATACCGGGAATGGAGCGGCGGTCAGCAATGCCACCGGCACCGATGATACACCATCTGACTTTCTTCATTAGGCGAACCTCCTTTAAGCTTTGTTTTCCGATCCGAAGAGACGGATCTTGTTTTTTACGACTTCTTTGATATATTGAACCTTGCGATTGCGGATGTCTAAATAGGCTTCCTTAGCGGCAAGGCCGTCTTCCATAGCACGGTTACCTGCCAAACACAGGTCGGTAAAGATGTTCATTTTTGCAATGCCATCCCGAATGGTGTTGCAGAAATCATCATCACTGAGACCGCTGCCGCCGTGGAGAACCAGAGGCGTGTCGATCCGCTGACGGATCTCACACAAACGCTCTAAGTTCAGTTGAGGCTTGGTTTTATACACGCCATGGGCGGTGCCGATGGCGATTGCCAGAGCATCAACACCCGTAGCTTTAACATAGGCTTCTGCCTCGTCGGCGGTGGTGTACATATCGGTGTGGAGATTGTCCTCGGAAGAGGCCTGACCTACATGGCCGATCTCGCCTTCTACACTGGCGCCGAAGGAATGGGCGATCTTGACGATCTCGCAGGTATCTGCAATGTTCTTGTCATACTCTCCGGCAGAGCCGTCGAACATAACAGAGGAGAAGCCCAATTGCAGTGCTTCCATGCAACGGTCAAAGGTAAGACCGTGGTCATAGTGGACAACAACGGGAACTGTAGCCCGCTTTGCGGCGGCAATAATGGCCGGAGCGATCAGCTTCAGTTCACCGGCAGGGAGGAGAACCTCGGCGGTGCCGATAATGACGGGGGAGCGGAGTTCCTCGGCGGCGGAAATGACGGCTTCCAACATATCTGTATCCGTAGTATTAAAGAGACCTACGGCATAGTGCTCGGCTTGGGCTTTCTTGAGCACATCGTTTAAATTTACAAGCATAATTCTTTTCTCCTAAATTGTTTGCAATAGTCTAAGATTGCAGCCTCGGTTCCCATGCCGCTTGTGGCATCGGCACTGCTCAGTGCGGCAACAGCGGCAGAGGAGGCAAATTCTAAGATCTCACGATCGGATCTTCCTTCATAAATGGCATACAGAGCACCTGCACAGAAGGCATCTCCTGCACCCGTGGTTCCCACAATGACTTCCTTGGGAATGTCGTAAGAGGGAACGACGGTCAGACCGTCATTAGAGCAGCACAGAGCCAACTGCGGCATATGGATAATAACCTTTTGCCGTACGCCCAGAGCCTTGAGCTTCCGAGCGATGGCAGGGAGATTTTCTTTTGTGGGTTCCATGTCTGCCAGCTTTCCGGCTTCCAGTTCGTTAATGATCAGGAAATCTGTATAGGGAAGACAGGGGAGAACCAATGCGTAACGGTCGGAATTTTCACTGACCAGATCAATGGAGGTGAGGATCCCGGCGTCCGTAGCCTTTTGCAGGATCTTTAGCCCCTCTCCTTCGTCTACTTTCTTAAGGAGCAGGAAATAGCCCAGATGGAAAATGGCAGGGGGCTCGGTTGTGAAATCCAGATCCTCTGCACAGACACTGCCGTCTGCACCTGCATAGGTGAAGAAGGTGCGCTGTCCACCGGGAATGCTCATGACCTGTGTAAAACTGGTGGCATCGTCAACGACTTTCAAACCGGAAAGGTCTAAGCCCTCACGGGAAAGGACGTCCCGAATATATGCACCGTTATCATCTGCACCGATATTGCCGATGGCACGGACGGTTAAGTCGGGACAGATCTTCTTGAGATCAATGCCTACATTGGGGACACAGCCACCAACAGACTTATCAAGCCCCACGATTTTTGTCAGTTCTCCGGCATTGGGATAGGAACGGATCAGATTGATCTGATCCACCAGCAAATTGCCACACAGGGCAATGCCGGTTTTTTTGGCGGTTGCCATATTAGTTACACTCGGCTTCCAGGGGACCTGCAAGCTCGCTGAGGAAGAAGAGTCTGCCGGGAAGGGTGGGGATGTAAGAAGAGGTGATCCAAGGAGTCTTTTCATGACGGAGGGTCATCCACAGGGACAGACCCTGCCACTGCATCCCTCTGCCCAGAGTGCCGTCAGCACCGCCGATGGCGTAGTCAGCTTTCAGGAACAGGCCGGGGCCGATGGTGTTGGCTCTGCAGGGAACCAGAGGAGTTCTGGACTTAAAGCTGGTCAGGGCATTCTGCTCAACGGTGAGGGGATGGATTTTAGCACCGATGCGGTAGGGAGCGGCTTCCCACTCAGCGGCGGTAGCATAATCTTCTGCAAAGGTGGGCTCCCAGAATGCGATGTGGCACATTCTGCCGATGCCGTATACCAGAACCAGTTTCGCACCCTCTGCCTTGAGAGC
>JAZSAO010000367.1:0-4432 GCA_045601945.1 Faecousia sp.
CTTACAGCTTCGCTGAAATCATGGATATTCTGAACCAACCGGATCATCCGGAATACAAGGATACGCAAAACTGGGTAAGAAGCACTTTCTGGCACCCATTGGATTTCAATCGTATTAACGCAGAACTCAAATACTACAACCCCATGCCTATACCTGTGTATTACGGCTGATCATCCTTTACCGACAAGCAAAACACCCAGGCAAATAGTAAAGCTCTCGGAATTGCAAATCGCACCTCCGAGAGCTTTGTCATAATCGAAATTTCCTACAGTAGAAACTCATGCCTTGCACAGCTTCATAGATAGACTATACAGCTCAGCAATGGCAGCCAACGCTTCGTCCACCTCCATCATACTGTTTCTTGATAAAATGGTTTGAAAACCATTTTATTGCAGGATGAATATCCTGCACCGCCTTTGGCGGCAAGAACAGTATTACACGGCATTTCTTGGTGGCTCTGCCGCCATGCCGCTTGTGAGCGGCATAATAAAACGGTTAACCCGTTTTATTAGAAATAAGTATCAGTTGTTCTAATGCTAACCATTCGCAGATACTTCCAGACTCCCGTAATTGCAAAAACTGCAGTTTCGGGAGTCTTGTATGCTTTATTTGCGGATCAAATGATAGCGGACTCTGATCAGGTCAACGATGGTTTGTGTTTTGACACGCAGAGAGATCAACGCCATATTGTTATCGTAATTAGGCGCGAATCCCAGAAGCTTTCCCGTGTTGGTATCACGGAGAAGTCCGAAATGATTGGTATGTCGGTCGGGATTGGCACAAATCGTGTCCATAAAGAGTAAACGGATATAGTCAGCAATCGCCTCAGGGCACAGTTTCTTCAAAGCTTCCACCACATCCGGATATTCTTCGTTATCTCCCATAAAGGCAGAAGCCGGTTCAAAATTGACGGTCGCAGCATTGGTGAAATCCAGAGATTTGATACATCCGTCTCCCCGCTCGTAGACTGCCATATTCATTCCCAGAGCAGTTCCCAGTTCGTAGATAAAAAGCTCCGAAAACATTTCGTCGTGGTTGGCTTTTTTATACATCCACCATCTGCCCTCACGGAGCTTCCAGCACTTCTCGAAGCTTCCTACATTCGTGAGCTCCGGTGTTCTGGAACGCTTGCTGTTTGCGGCACGGTTAAAGCTGTTATAACTTCCCTTCAAAGCAAGGTTTGAGAAATAATCATCGGTAAATCTGACATCCTCATAGGTCAGCTCGGAGCCCATAGGGCGGATCCAGTAGTTGTCCGTAATGGTTGCGGCATTCACATGGATCACCGTAGAGATGTCGTCCTTCTCACCCAATCGAAGAGCCTTCTTCAGCAAACGGGAATTGGCACGGTGGGAATCGATAGCACGGGTTTCCAACCACAGATCTCCATGAGATACTCGCTTCAAAAAGAGGGGTAATAACGCCTCATTCACAATCTTCAAGCGTCTGTTCTGCCATATAGCCACAAGAGTATCGCCGCTTAAAATTTCGTAATTGTCTCTATCCATTCCACACACCTCCCATTACAAAAGATCATTACCAGTATATCCTTATTTTAGACGAAGATGAGCCGTTTGTCAATTCCTCTTATCAAAAACGGAGCTGTGTTTTATATTTTGAGACCCATGAGGCCGTGGTGGTTGCAGTAGATGTAGAGGTAGCCTCTGCCGTAGAGCTTGAGGCGAGTTTCGGCGTTGCCTTCGGGGTAGAGCTTGACAAACTGCACCCTGTCCGTTGTGAGGAAGGTCACGAAAGAAATAAAATGTGTTTTTGTCATAGGGTGGTGGATGGTAATGAAATGCTCATCCTCCACTTTTTCGATGGTAATACGGTGATCTTCATCGGGCTCTTCTGCCTCCAAGGGCGGCAGGACAAGGCCGCAACAGCTAATGAGTGCATCTCCCATTGTTCTGAAAATGTTGCCGCAGATGGGGCAAACATAGAATTTCGACCGCAGAACATTGGCAGAAAGATTCCGATTGGTAATCGGCTCTCCCGACAACAGCTCCGGCACCGAAACACCAAGCGCCTTGGCAAGAGGCTCGATCAAAGTAATATCCGGCAAGCCCTTGGCCGTCTCCCATTTGGACACTGCCTTGTGGGTCACTCCCAAAATCTCCCCAAGCTGTGCTTGAGTCATGTTACTCTTTTCTCGCAAGGCTTTGATGGTTGTTCCTGTAATATACCGCTCCATAGGGCATCCCTCCTTTAGAGGGATTATACCACACAATCACACCGGAAACAATCCACGCTGCGTTGATATAGGATACGTTTCCTTAATACGGAATTCTGAAATAATCAAGTAAGCCTTGAAGCGGTCTTGGGCTGCAAGGCAGGTGTCTGTGATATCGTCTTTTTCGCCGTTCCATTCTTTGAGGCCATGATATACCGCATGATTGGCATAATATCAACGCTCATTCATTATAGTAAAATATGTATTGCCGATACTTCATTAGAGAAGCATGGTTGGTCCTTGTATTTGGAAGGGTTCTCTGCTATAATACAGTTAGACAAACTTGAATTTGACGAAGAGAGGTGTAGAAAATGAAGTTCAGTCCTATTCAATTCAAAGATAAACTTGGCCGAGACGTGATTTTACGAAGCGCAGAAGAATCTGATGCTGCTGCGCTAATCGATTATCTAAAGATAACAACAACTGAAACACCTTATTTGATTAGAGAGCCAGACGAAGTTACACTTACTCTTGAACAGGAGAAAAATTTTATTAAGCATGCAAGGGCCGCAGAAAGAGAATTGTTGCTCATAGCTATCATTGAAGGGAAACATATAGGAAATTGTTCACTTATGAGTATCGGACCATATAAGAGATATGCACATCGATGTGGGGTTGCAATTGCACTTTATCAAGAGTACTGCGGTTGTGGTATTGGAAAAACTATGATGCAGATTGTTCTTGACGAAGCAAAGAAAGCGGGATATGAACAAGCAGAACTTGAAGTGGTTTCAGATAACAAAGGTGCGATTGAATTATACAAGAACTTAGGATTCAAAAAATATGGCTCATTTCCCAAAAGCATGCGGTATTCCGATGGAACATATGCGGATGCTGATTGGATGATGAAAACATTATAGACCTTCAAATTCCAATATATCGAACAGCTTAAGACCTAGGCCGCGGCCTGTAGAACTTCTTGACAATATTTGCGTGTTTTCTGTATCATACCATTATAGGACACTGTATGCGATTCCCCCACTGTATACATAAAGGAGACAGATTATGAAGCTGGAGTGTACAAAAAAGCTGTTGGACTTCTTAGGTGAGAAACCCGGCAAAGGCGTTGCCGATCCGGATGCAGATCCCCTTTTCTCCTGGACTGCAAATTTGATTCTGCTGAACCGAAGAAAAACCATCGTATTAACCCATGTGGCCTCCCATGCCACTTTTGTATTATACGGAATGACTGCCAAAGATCTACGGAACATACAGAAGCTAATCATGGAAGGCATGGAGAATTTGCTGAAAAGCATGTATGTCCGTCGGGAAATCATTGAGCTATACCTAAGGGACTGTGGAAGATCTGTAGAGTTTGCAGCGAACGCCTCCCGTTCCGCTGTTTCCACATGCAATAAGGTCTGTGAGCGTGTACAATATCTCACCAATTTATTTTGGAAAAGGATTCTCACGGTCGCCCTTCAAAGCTAATCGTACCCCCTAATGTGGAACGCTTTGATTATAAGGACGGGACTGCACCGGAATATATTGACAGTTCAAAAATCACCTTAGAAAAAGTGTTCTCCTCCTATGAATCCCTGCAGTACGAGTATGATTTTGGGGACAGCTGGACGCACCACATCAAGGTGAAGGGCTTTATTGATCTTTTCGACAACATTCATCCCCACTGCACAGAGGCAGAAGGCGACGCTCCCATGGAGGACAGCGGCGGTCCTTACAGCTTCGCTGAAATCATGGATATTCTGAACCAACCGGATCATCCGGAATACAAGGATACGCAAAGCTGGGTAAAAAGCACTTTCTGGCACCCATTGGATTTCAATCGTATTAACGCAGAACTCAAATACTACAACCCCATGCCTATACCTGTGTATTACGGCTGATCCTCCTTTACTGACAAGCGAAACACTCAAGTAAATACCGAAGCTCTCGGAATTGCAAATCGCACCTCCGAGAGCTTTGTCATAATCAAAATTTCGTACAGTAGAAACTCATGCCTTGCACAGCTTCATAGATAGGCTATTATGAATAATCTCCTTCTTTTGCCACATCTACCTTGATATCAGCATTCATCGCAATGATGCAACCAGGCTTCAACTCTGACAAGTCGAAAACTTCCCGTCCCATGGAAATGGGTATGATTCCCAGTCCGGTTTCCACCTGTGCAAGAACAAATGACAAAACCGTCTTTCCAAAAGCAATTTCAACATCCTGATACGACACGACCTTGCCAATAAG
>JAZSAO010000368.1:0-2067 GCA_045601945.1 Faecousia sp.
AGTATCCAGGAGCTCCGCAATGATGGCCAATACAGAGTCGTAGATCTCTCCCAGTTTGAAGTAAGTGTTATCATGGAAGAGTACATTTTGTGTAATATGGGACAACACAAGCTTGCGAAATGCTCTATCATCTGACTCTACATCTAAGCAGGCATGCTTGTTATATCGGTGTACCGAATACTGATTGGCTTTTAAGTGCCAGTACTTTGCAATATTCTGGGTGGCGCTTCGCTTCAGCAGTTTTTCCGCATTATTTTTCAACTTGCATGCAACGCAGGAATCGCCCTGAGTCCGCATATTAGACAGGTCAATATGCAGATAGGAATGAAAGTCCTTTTTGACATCTTTTACATACGCCTGCTTACTCTCTGAGGAAAGTCTATCTACCAGTAAGAAGCATTTTCTGATCAGATTTGCGGGGAATAGGTTCTGATACTGAGTGGGAATCAGGGAGCGGAGGAAACTGTTAGCCTTATGGAATGTATCGCCAGAGATGATGGTATCGTCTACAAAATAGAAGCGTATCGGAAGATCCCAATTTTCAGTCGCACCGTTAAGTAGATCCGCTATCGTATGGATCAGTGCCATATGTTCACATTTGAAGTTGCTCCGAAACTCCTTATCTTCGTTTATGCAAACGATTTCTGCACTGCCCATGAAGTAATAGTTATTTACATACTGCGCAAAGCCCACATTGGTTGTGTGCTCCGGGGAAAAGATGATGTTCAGTACGGGCTTTGAGGGATCGCAAACCTCGCTGTCTTGCTCTCTAAGCTTCATCAGCCATTGTGGGAGCATTTTACTAACTTTGTTGAAATAGCTCTGCGTTTCCAGATAGAACTGAAAATGGTTGTTTTCTCGGCGGAAATGGCCATAGGAGACACAATCTTTTAATGCTAATAGCCGTTCGTCGTTTTCATGGTGATCCTCTGCTTGTGCCTGAACGACAATATGTTGGGGGCGTACCTGCTGCGTTGGCACAGTCGAGGTCTGGTCTGTTTCCACCAAGGGGACTTCACCAATCACATCAGTAGGATAGCATAATTCGCAATTCAGTGGATCCTCCCATTCCACAGGCGACCGCATAAAATAGAAGATGTTGTTTTGAATACAGGTAGCATGCGGGTTCAATTGGATTTTTCTGTCGTGGGGGTCGACACCTGTCCAGTATTTCGCCTCTGTTTCCAGACGAGGTCCAGATTCATTGCCTGCTTTTGTATCCGTGACCCAAAACACGGTGTATCTCGCAACTGTTTCGATCCCATGCTGAGACGTAATCGAAAATCTTAGTTTACGCTCCATTTTGTCGAAAGTGGTTAAGGTTGAACTGATGGGAACAATCTGAATGATTTTTACAGGTCTATTGAAATGTGCTTGTTTTACACTTTCATTTTCATTTCGGACCTCTCCGAGGATTGGATCAAAAAAATCAAAATAGAGTTCTGTGTCATCCGCCTGAAACTCCGTTTGAAGATTGTGCTGATAAGAGGAAAGTGCCAGATGCGAGGGAATTTCATACAGTTCCTTCTGTAGGCATGCTCTCTTTTCGGAATCGGTCTCGGTTTGAATCTCGTGGCACAGATGGATTCGGCGATAGGCTCTTAAAATCTCTTGTATGGAGGTAAGGAGTGCTTTAGAATAAGATGCATAGCCATAGAATAGCAGGTCGTCTTTCTTGAGATCGACCGGTTCTTCAAAACGCCGTGTGATCAGATCTTTCAGAATCTCGAAGGCAACACGGTTGGCAACAGATGTGCGGTAAAACAGAAAAGCCATTTCAAAAAAAGCATGGATATGGACCTTGCTTCCCAGTCGCATGTGAATATGATCCAATTTGCACCCGGATGGGAATTCGTCGATCGGACGGTCCGCAAGCTGAAGAATTCGCTTGTCAAATATGCTGAGGATTTCTTCGGCAGGGTCAGGCAGTATCACATCAAAAGGACATACGGAAATTGCTGGCTGTGTTGCGGCTGTAGCCTGTGTAATATCTGCTGCCTCCGTACCCATGATCTTTTCATGTAGAGACTGGGAATGATTCACCTCGTTGAGGCTGGATGCCTGTGT
>JAZSAO010000369.1:0-3275 GCA_045601945.1 Faecousia sp.
AACGCTCCCGTAAAATTTCGCTTTTAACGGGAGTGAGTTTGTTATACAAATTTTTAAGAAAAATCGTCTGTTCCTCTGATAAAAACAGTTGATTTTGCAATAAAAGATGACATTTAAATTTCAATTGCTAACAAGAGTCAACGGAGGACCTCTTTTCAGAGATCCTCCGTCTTAAATTGGCTGTTTTTTTACAGCCCCTTTTTTCAATGAAATAAATCCCTTGGGGGATTTGTGAAATAATGCTTTGCATTGTGAAATAGCTAACGCTGTGAAATACGCTGAGGCGTATGGGGGATTTATTTTATTTCACTTGATTCTCTCTTGATTTAAATTCTTTGGTGCGCTATATTCCTAATGTGTTGTAGGTTTTGATTTCTTTGGGAGCGGTTTCTTCTTTAATCCACAGAGGAGATATCCTCTAATATATGGGTTTGGTAGCTTGTATTTTCCTCCGGTAGGTATTTTAACAAGCCGCGGAGATTCTTGCGGATCTCTTCCAAGTCCATGATATCTGCGGTTTCCACATGATCCGTATGCAGTACTTTGTGGATCAGCTTCTTTTGTGCAGAGACTTCTTGATTGCCGGACAGGGATGCAACTGCACCGATTTTTTTTCGTAGATCCTTTTGGGCTTTTGTATATTTCTTTCCCATGAGATATGCAGACTCCAGACTGTATAACAGCACATCGAAACGGGCAGCGTGGGGATCCGAATCATCAGGGGACATGAGGGGGGCCAGATCATCTGTTAAATGAGAGACTTTTTCAGGCGTTAATTCCCTGTAATGGTCGGGATTGGAGAAGATCTCTACATATTTTAGATGACGACGAACAGAAAAGCTGTCTTTATTCAGACTTCGTACCATTTCTACCATATTATCGATCAATTTTTGACCGTATTCTATGAAGGCTTGCCTTTGGCAGGCGAGTGTTTGTAATTGCAATGCAATTTGGGCCTTTCGGCGGAAAATGGCACCCTGTAGGGAAATGGGAGAAGAGGCAAGATCATTCATGCGGAAGAATGCAAGATTGCTGCAGAAATCGAAAATATAAAATTGCTTCTTATCCTCCCCATCCTGTAATCCCGGACAGAGCCGATTGCCTCGGCCTATCATCCGACGGAACGTCTCCTTGTCTGTGACTCGCTTAAAGAAAGCCAAATTTAAGCAGGAGGGGACGTCAATGCCGGAATCCAGAAGATCTACGGCAATGGCAATTCGTGGCATTTTTTGGGGATCGATAAAGTGATTCAGCAGGTTTCGGGCGTTACTGCTCTTGCTATCTATGATTTCGGCAAAGCCGTGCAGGTGGGGATACTCTTTGTTAAAGATCTTTAGAATCTTTTCGGCGTGACGGCGACCGGAGGCAAAGAGGATGGTTTTACCAAGGGTCTTTCCTTGATGGATCTTCATGCCCTGTGTCATGAGTACGCGGAGCGCCTGACGGATGATTTCGTCTTTAAAAATCCACTGTTGCAAAGCAGACGATATGATTTTGTCAGGGGAGCCTTGGCTTTCCTCCTCTGACGGGCATGTCTCTTGGGGGAATTTCAGTGCTGTCTCCACTGCAATAAAGTCCACTAAGTAGTTATCCTGAATGGCTCTTTCCAATTCGTAACAATAGGTGGGAGCGTTTGATGGCAGACCGAAGGTCTCATAAATACTCGTATGAATTTCCTCTGCCGGAGTAGCGGAAAGACCGACTATGGGAGCATCAAAATAGCTAAACAGATTTCGATTTTTTAGATAGGTAGAATACCGGATCTCATCACAAATGACCAGATCGAAACATCCACAGGTGAGAAGCTTTCTCCCATGGACTTGAATGGTATCTATAGCCTCCGTGATTGCTTCGTAGGTGGAGAAAATGCATTTGGGCGCTTCGGACTCTATCTCTTTATAAAGACTTGTTACAGGCAATTCCGGGAGACACTGAGAGAAACTGTCCATAGCTTGGGTCATGGGAGCATCCCGATCTGTCAAATACAGAATATTCCTGACCCATCCATGGCGGAGCAGAACATCGCACAGGGCAATGACGGTTCTGGTTTTGCCGGAGCCGGGAGCCATGACAAGCAATGCCTTTCGACTGTTTTGCTTGTCTAAGGCTTCACAGACGGATATAACAGCTTCTTTCTGATAATAGCGGTCGGCAATGGTGTTTTTTACGGTAATATTTTTAAGAGGTGTTCTTGTGTTCTGCAAATGGAAGAACTTATTCAGATCGCTCTTAGAGTAGATGGTGGCACACTCTCGTTCCGGACGACTGCCGTCTATGATACGAGTTTCAAAGCCGTTGGTCAGGAATACGATGGGTCTGTATCCCCACTGTTGGGAAAGGAGTTGGGCACAGGATTCGCCTTGTTTCCGACCATTTACCGGATCGTCACCGGTACGCTTAGCTTCTATAAGGGCCAGAGGCTTTCCGGTGTCGTCATAGAGAACATAGTCCGCGACGTAAGAAACGCCGTCAGATCCCACGCCTAATGGGATTTCGTTGCGCCAATCCTTTCCTTCGATCCAGCCGGCATCCTCCAACATGGAGTCAATATAGAATTTTCTGGTTTCGTATTCGGAAATATCCAGCGGCTTGGGAACGTATGTCTGCTGATGCGCTTCTCGTCGTGCAGTAAGGAGTTCCTTTAGCTTTCTGTTTTCATCCAACAGCTTCTGCAGTTCCGGGTCGGTGCCTGCAGGGGGGCGGGGGATGTCTTCCTCTGTGTTGTGGACAAGTTTCGGATCAAATTCCGTTTTGGTATATTCTGAACCATAGCAGTAAACTACAAAGTCAAGGAAAACATGGAGGTTTTCCAGACAGAGCATGGCCATTTCTTCTGTGATCTTTTTCCCGGTGTTGTGGGCGGCAAGGTTCCCTTTGACCCGAATAAAATCCATACGGGCATGGAGTTCCGTACCTACGATCTGACGGAATTTCGACCGATTCATCAGGAACTGCAGATTGTCATTGTCCAAGGTTTCCAGTTCCTTATCTACAGAATACATCCATTTTATGGCAAACTCCATGGCACGACGACAGTTTAAAATACAGGCCGCCGGGTCGATATGGAGGATCTTCTCTGCGGAAGAGCGTCCCAGCTCGAATCCGATGAGCATGATCATCACCGCCACCGCCAGGCCGCTGAGGTATTCAAACCGGGCGTGGCCGTAGGGATGATGCTCGTCTGCCGGTTTGCTGGCCAGCCGAAAGCCCACCAGCGTCAGAATGGAGCCGGAGGCATCCGATAAATTATTCAGGGCATCTGCCATGATGGACAC
>JAZSAO010000370.1:0-7442 GCA_045601945.1 Faecousia sp.
CTTTCTCCATCTATGAGAGAGGAGATGGAGAAGTTAGATCGGTACATCGAGGACTATGAACTTCTCTCCTTTCACAAGATCGAAACAACCGAACAGCTTTTGGCGTTTCAAGAAAATGTGCATTTCAAAATGGAGGAGTTAGAGCAGGAACGCTACAAGCTCCGCTTAAAGATCCGCAGAGCCAAGACACCGGAGAGTGAAGAGGAGTTAAAGCAACAGGCCAAGGAGATCACCAAGCAAATCACACCGCTGAGAAAGCAATTTAAGAGTACCCTGCGGATTGCGGAACGCTCGCCCAAAATCAGAGAATTATTACAACAGGAGGAAGCACAGGAGCGAAAGGTTCTGAACACTCCTCAGAGAAATCAAAATGAAAGGACAAGGTATTAACAATGAACCAAACACAGAAAATGATACCCATTGAAAAGTTACATCCCTTTGAAAACCATCCCTACAAAGTGCAGGACAATGAAGAAATGGAGTAACTTGCAGAGAGTATCCGAATGAACGGAATTTTGTCCCCTATCATTGTCCGACCCAAGGAGAATACAACAGATGAATATGAGATCATATCCGGTCACAGACGGATTATGGCGAGCCAAAAGGCAGGGATTACGAAAGTCCCTGCTTTTGTTGTTTCTCTGGATCGCAACGTCGCAGCCATTGCACTGGTGGATAGCAACTTGAATCGGGAACATATTCTCCCCTCAGAGAAAGCATTCGCTTATAAGCTGAAAGCAGAAGCGTTGGCTCATCAAGGATTCAGAACCGATTTGACTTCGGTGCAAGTTGCACCGAAGTTAGCCACCGAACAAATTGCATCGGATGCAGGTACAAGCAAGGATACAATAAAACGATACATTCGTCTTACCAACCTAATACCCGGAATTTTGCAAAAGGTAGACGAAGGTCGGATCGCATTTACTCCGGCGGTGGAATTGTCCTATCTTACTGCAGCTGAGCAGGAGGCGTTGTTGGAGGCAATGGAGAGTGAGGACTGTACACCGTCCCTATCTCAGACTGTTCAGATGAAGAAGCTGAGTCAGGGTGGAGAGTTGGACGAGGATCGGATCTATACCATTATGAGCCAACCAAAGGCCAATCAGCAGGAGCGGATCAGCTTCAAAGTATCGGATTTGAGGGAGTTCTTCCCCAAGCACTACACTGGGGCGCAGATGATGGAGGAGATGCTTCTGGCACTGAAAGAGCGGCGGCAGAGGCTGGCACGGATGCGAAATCGGGATGCGAGGTGATCCGCATATTTGACGGAAAGAAGAACGATGTTGTATTATGGAGGCACAAATGCACAGGTGCCTCCCGAGGTATAGAATTTGGATTTTTAGAGGAAACTATTGGAAAGAGGAAATGCGGGACTGCATTTGGAAATTGAAGTAAATCGAGAGCATAAAATCGTTTCGGTATGGCTGTGTAAGTCTGATCGGGAGAGCGTAGCGGTTCACACGGTCTTGAAGCAGATGCATGAAATGTGCAGAATCCCGAAAATCCCTGTATTTTCAAGGGTTTTCGGGATTCAAAATTTCTTTCGGTCTTTTCTTGACATAATGGGACGACCTGGGTCGTGTGGTTATACCGAAAGAAATTAGAAGAACAATGCGGATAAGAGAAGGTGACCCTCTGCTGACAACATTGACACCAATCGACAAGTTTTGCCTTGCTATACATAGTGTGGTGAATAGGTATAACGAACAGAATGTTTGATAAAATATTCTTTTGCAAAAGGTTGAATTATAGCTGGGCATGTGTTAAAATCTCATTAATAAAAACGTTCAAAACATCACATATTTTAGGTGGGAGATGAAGAAATGGATTCGATAAATGAAAATCAAAAAAGAATAGAATGGATAGATGCATTAAAAGGATTTTTGATTTTTTGCGTAACATTGGGACATTGT
The DNA here is from genome assembly GCA_045601945.1 of Faecousia sp. GTDB lineage: Bacteria > Bacillota > Clostridia > Oscillospirales > Oscillospiraceae > JAZOXB01. Next base: position 1,914 of record JAZSAO010000370.1, read on the forward strand.
AATATTTGGGGGCCCATTGAGCAATACATATATTCCTTTCATATGTTCCTTTTCTTTTTTATTTCGGGTTTTCTTTTTTCTGTAAAACAAAGCACCAAAAGGATACTGGCAAAGTGCTGTCTGAGATTATTACTGCCTTTCGTTGCTTGGAATGTTCTTTCTGCTATGATTGGTTTTTTGCAAAGCAAAGATTTAATGAATCTAATTGAAGAACTATTTGTCATAAAAGGCAACTTAACATGGAATCCACCAATATGGTTTCTGTTGGTTTTGTTTATAACAGAAGTATTGTTCATTTTATTAAAATTGTATAAACGAACTTGGATTTCAATAGCGACCATCATAATATGTCTTGTTCTATGGGTCTTGGTCGGAAGCAAATGGCTTTTGTGGAAATTGAATTTAGTGCCAATGGCAATGGCATTCTTTTTGTTTGGATATTTATTTAAGAACGCAGTTGCGATTTTTAAAAGATGGCATACAATAATCCCGTTGGGTTTTGGCAGCGTTGTTTTTTCTATGTTGAACATTCGCATTGTTTATACATACGGTCATTTTGGAAATTATATTTACTGCATACTTGCTGCTTTCTGTGGTGTATTATTCTTCGTTGGCTTGTTTTCTAGAGTTGAACTTATTAGTCGCCTTTCTTTTCTTAAAAATTGGGGTAAAAATTCTTTAATAATTATGGCGATGCAATATATCGTGTTTCGTTGTGTGAGCATTGTTTCATTAAATTTTTTAAATTCAGATTTGATGAAGTGGCAAAACTCTGTTTTTTCTTTGGTATTATCGCTTTTTACAATACTTGTAATAACGTTATTTGTTGCTATTTTCAAGAAACTGGCTAATCGTATAAAGTTTCTTGGCACTATAGGCAAAGCGTTTGGTATAAATTATTAAATAGAAATTCCAAAAGATATAAGAGAGATAATTATTAAAAATGCGTTTCTTTTGCAGATAAAAGTATAAATCTTCTTGTTTTACAGATACTAACAGTACAAATTTGTAAAGCAAGGAGATTTTTTGATATATGAAAGCAACTGGAATAGTTAGGCGTATAGACGACCTCGGTCGTGTGGTTATTCCCAAAGAGATCCGCAGAACCCTGCGTATCCGTGAGGGAGACCCCTTGGAGATCTATACAGAGAAGGATGGGGAAGTGATTTTCAAGAAGTATTCACCCATGGGGGATCTGCAGGATTGTGCAGCACAGCTTTGTGATTCTATTGGGAAGAATACGGGGCATATTGCGGCGGTGGCAGATCGAGACAGTATTATTGCTGTGGCAGGCGCACCTAAGAGAGAACTGTTAGAAAAACGAAATTCCCCGGAATTGGAGCAGCTTATGGAGCAACGTAAGAACTATCGCTATCGTAGCGGAGAAGCACGCCTGCGCCCTGCGGAGGCAGTGGACCGTTATCATTTGGGTGTTGCGGCTCCGATCATTGCAGAGGGGGATCTTATGGGATGCGTTATGCTTCTTTTAAACGAAAATGATAATGAACCAACAGAGTCTGAGCAGAAGCTTGCGCAAACAGTAGCAGGCTTTTTAGGAAAACAGATGGAAAACTGATTGAATATGAAAAACGACTCCTGCAAGATCGATTCCGATTGGATCGAAGCTGCTGGGAGTCGTTTTGTGCTTTTTTGAAATCAGTTGCCTACGATAGCGGGAATATTATCCAATAGGAACTGCTGTGCTTTGGCATCATAGAAAATGCCGGGATATTCTATGCCGTTGAATTGGCACATTTGGACACTAATGCCCAATTCCGCACCTACAGGGGTGGGAGTACGATGCTTTTTTCCGTCTGGATCTACTACTTGGGTAAGGAAGCCTTTTTTCAGGAGCCAGTTAGTGAGCTTGGTAGGGCTCAGCTTCTTCATGCCCTCGTAGCCTGTTGTTTGAAGAATGCGGTCTACGAAGTCAGCGATCCGAAGAGGCTCGCCACTAAGCTGCACCTTAGCGATCTGTTCCTCCGTAATGGTAAAGGGGGGCTTCTCGGCAGGGGTGACTTGACCGCCGTTTGCAATGACCTTTTCCAGAACACCGGATACATACTGGAAACAACGAGACAGACGGGGATTATTGAGGCTATCACCTACAGGAACCGGCTGATCTGTAATAGGATCCATTCCCTGTGCCAATTTATCTAAGTACATTTTCGCACGCTGCATGGTTTCTAATTCGGTCATGGGATTAGACTCCTTTTCTATGGTATGGGAGATCAGGAATTTTCGTACATCTTCTCGTAATAGTTTTGGTATTCACCGGAAATGATGGTTTCCCACCAAGAACGATTACTCAGATACCACTCAATGGTTTTCTGAATGCCGTCAGCGAAGGTCGTCTTGGGGAGCCAGCCCAGCTCAGAATGGATCTTCTCAGGGTTGATGGCATAGCGGAGGTCGTGACCGGCACGATCTTTAACGTAGGTGATCAAGTCTTCGCTCTTTCCCAATGTGTTTATGATGAGACGGACTACATCAATATTTCGCATTTCATTGTGACCGCCTACATTGTAGATCTCACCAACACGACCATTGTGAATGATCAGGTCAATCGCAGAACAGTGGTCCTCAACATAGAGCCAGTCGCGGACATTGATGCCTTCACCATAAACGGGAAGAGGTTTGTCGTGAAGGGCATTGATGATCATAAGAGGAATCAGCTTCTCAGGGAAGTGATAGGGACCATAGTTGTTGGAACAACGGGAAATAGTAACCGGTAGTCCAAATGTGCGGAAGTAAGCAAGAACCAACAGATCAGCTGCTGCTTTGCTTGCAGAGTAGGGGCTGGATGTATGGATGGGAGTCGTCTCCTCGAAGAACAGGTCTGTCCGATCTAAGGGCAGATCTCCGTAGACTTCATCGGTGGAAACCTGATGGAATCGGCTGACACCGTACTTTCTGGCGGCGTCCAAAAGGACCTGAGTACCCAGAATATTGGTCTTCAGGAAAACCTCGGGATCCAAAATGGAGCGATCCACATGGCTCTCTGCAGCAAAGTTGACGATGATGTCAATGGGGGCTTCTTCGAACAGGGAGAAGACGAAGGGACGATCTGTAATATCACCCTTGACAAAACGGAAATGGGGATTTTCCATAGCGGCAGCCAAGGTGTGGAGGTTGCCTGCATAGGTCAGCTTGTCCAGAACTACGATGTCGTAGTCGGGATGCTCCTTGAGCATATAGTATACAAAATTACTACCGATGAATCCGGCACCGCCGGTGACTAAAATTCTCATATATGACTCCGATCCTTGATGAATTCAGCGGAATTTGCCTTCCAGCAAGTTCCGTAGGTGCTGGCCGTAGGCAGACTTACCGTAGCGAGAGATGGCACGTTCCAACTGCTCTTGGGTGATCCAGCCTCTGTCGTAGGCGATCTCCTCGGGAGAGGAAATGATGATACCCTGACGGGTCTCTACCATCTTAACGAAGTTAGCTGCTTCTACCAGGTTGTCTACTGTGCCGGTATCCAGCCAAGAGAAGCCGCGGCCCAGAAGTTTGACGTTGAGGTTTCCTTCTTCTAAGTACATTCGATTCAAGTCGGTAATCTCCAACTCTCCACGCTTGGAAGGTTTGACCTGCTTTGCCTTTGCGACAACGTTCTTGTCGTAGAAGTACAGACCGGTGACGCAGTAGTTGGACTTGGGATTTTGCGGCTTTTCTTCAATGGAAATGACATTGTTGTTCTCGTCGAATTCCACAATGCCGAAATTCTGGGGATCGTTAACATAGTAGCCGAAAACCGTTGCCTGTCCGGCTTCACCTGCGGCTACAGCCTCCCGCAGGAGTTTTACGAAGCCTCTGCCATAAAAGATATTGTCGCCCAGTACCATGGCGCAGGTATCGTCACCGATAAATTCTTCTCCGATCAGGAAAGCCTGTGCTAAACCATCGGGAGAAGGCTGCTCCTTATAGCTGAGCCGAATGCCCATTTCAGAACCATCACCCAGAAGACGCTGGAAATTGGGCAGATCCTGGGGCGTGGAAATAATGAGGATATCCCGAATATCCGCCAACATCAGAACGGACAGGGGATAGTAGATCATAGGCTTGTCATAAATGGGAAGCAACTGCTTGGAAGTAACGATGGTCAAGGGATACAAACGAGTCCCGGACCCACCTGCTAAGATGATACCTTTCATGTAGGAGCTCCTTCCATAATACTATTATTATTATGTAAAATAGTATCATGAAGGAAGAAAAAAGTCAATGGAAACAGGGAAAAATGATTGAAATGTGCAGTTGTTTGTGGTAATATGTAGTTTAGGAAGTTATGCTGAGGTCGAAATTGGTAAAAAAACAAAGCATATGATGTGTCTATGGGACAACCTTGTGAGTTATGAGGATGTTGTGGCAAAAATACAGCGGCAGAAAGGAATAATAGATGTATGATCCCGTTTAATATTGCACCCTTTGCAGGGAAGGAAATGGATTATATTCAACAGGCGTTGGAAAGTCATAAAATTTGTGGAGACGGCAGTTTTACAAAAAAATGCAATGGATGGATTGAGGGACAGACCGGGACAAGAAAAGCACTTCTGACCACATCCTGTACCCATGCGTTGGAAATGGCTGCAATTCTTTGTGACATTCAGCCCGGAGATGAGGTCATTATGCCCTCTTATACCTTTGTTTCTACGGCAGATGCATTTGTAGGCAGAGGGGCAAAAATTGTCTTTGTAGACATTCGTCCTGACACCATGAATATTGATGAGAACTTGATCGAGGCTGCTATTACGGATAAGACTAAGGTGATCGTCCCGGTCCATTATGCAGGTGTGAGCTGCGAAATGGATACGATTTTAGAGATCGCTCGCCGCCATAACCTGAAGGTAGTAGAGGATGCGGCACAGGGTGTTATGGCGTTCTATAAGGGAAGATCCTTGGGTACCATTGGTGACTTTGGATGCTTTAGCTTTCATGAGACCAAGAATTATAGCATGGGCGAAGGCGGAGCACTCTTGATTGCTGCAGAGGCAACTGTGGAAAGGGCAGAGATCATCCGGGAGAAGGGTACTAACCGCAGCAAGTTCTTCCGTGGACAGATCGACAAGTATACTTGGGTGGACTTCGGTTCCTCCTATTTGCCCAGCGACATTAATGCTGCACACCTTTGGGCACAGCTGGAAATGGCAGAGGAGATCAACAATGATCGACTGACTACCTGGGAACGGTATCGTCAGGCTCTACAGCCCCTTGCAGATGCGGGGAAGATCCAATTGCCGTTTATTCCTGAGCACTGTCAACATAATGCTCATATGTTCTATATTAAGGCTGCTGATCTTGCAGAGCGGAGTAAACTGATCGCTCACTTAAAGGAGCGAGAAACTGCATCTGCGTTCCATTATATCCCCCTCCACAGCGCGCCTGCAGGCGAACGGTTCGGTCGTTTCTTCGGGGAAGACAAGTACACAACAAAGGAAAGTGAGCGACTTCTTCGCCTACCTCTTTATTACGGACTGACAGAACAGGATGCTGCCAAGGTCATTGAGGGTGTTTTGAGTTTCTACGGAT